>CAZEXI010000015.1:0-41110 GCA_964516805.1 uncultured Thermoplasmata archaeon | reverse complement strand
GCGACACAGCAGAAATCACCAAGTCCCCGGTTCAAATCCGGGAGTCGGGACTTTTTCTTATTTTATAGTCATCTCAATTTAACTATCTTCAAAACTAATAAATTTATATAGTTCAAAATTCATTTAAAAATGACAAAATAAGAAAAATAGGAGATGTTTTAAAAGATAATAGATATCAGCAGCAATGATTTGATTCACAACAATTTGTTTCAGTCTTTTCCTCTATCCCCACAACCTTTCTAATAGCTTCTTTTATCATTAACACAGGTATATTTTCATACTCTTCTCCATTATACTCGAACACTCTACAATTATTATTTCCTCCAGTTACTTCATAGCATTCTGGACCAGTAACATCTTCACAGGAAGGACAGTAATTATCTTTTATATCATACTCATTATTGATGATTTCTTCTATATCTTTTCCATCTATCCTCAAAGTTGGAGACCTGACTACATCATATTTCCTCGCCTGTTCATCACTGGTTATTTTAGTTTTGTTAATAGTGATAGTTGTGATAGCTTTACTATGGACCTGTTCTCTCATTTCTCTAATGGCTTCATCCAAAGCTACGTCACTAGACTGACATCTTTCACATTCTGATAAATCTACGTATAGAAAATCTATCACAAGCTTATTCTCAACTTTTCCACAACATTTTTCTGCCAAACTATCACAACTTAACTTACTTAAAAAAGTAAAGTATATAAATCATCTACTTTAAAGATTGAAAGTAGGTAAAAGAACATGCAAAAAATAGATGATAAATGCTGTGAAGATGATAAACCTTACCTTTGCCCAGTTGAAGGTATAATCAACACGATCTCAAAAAAGTGGGCTATCTGCATAATCAGTCGCTTAGGATCAAAGGAAGAAGGATACCGATTCAACGAGTTACAAAGATCTTTGAAAGGGATAAGCGCTAAATCTTTATCGGATAGACTTAAAGATTTAGACAAAGAAAATTTAGTACACAGAGATGTTAAGGAAACTGTTCCTCCAAAGGTCACCTATACCTTGACAAAAGACGGAAAAGAATTATACCAACATTTGAAACCATTAATGGGGTGGATTGAAAAAAGAGAAGGATAATCCCTTTTAGACTAATTTAGAGAGTAAATGTCTTTTGATGATTTGTGATATTATTTTTAATGTGTGTCGAAATAATGATTTTGTATAGATTAAGAAAACACACTGTCAAATGAAAAATTTCTTTTAGTATCGGTTATCTTCCTCATCAACATGGATAAAACACCGTTATTGTACATATTGATCTCAGCATCTCTATTTGGGTTGAGTGCACCTTTAGCAAAGATCTTAGTTGAAGATATCGAACCGATAGTACTAGCAGGACTCCTTTATCTAGGTGCATTTTTGGGATTATCATTGTTAACTTTGGCTAGAAATATTACGGGTTGGAGTGAAGAAAAAACGAGATCTCTAGAAAGAAGTGATATTCCATGGTTAGCGGGTGCTATTGTAACTGGTGGCGTTTTAGGTCCAATAACCCTCATGATGGGTTTGAAATTAATCTCAGGTTTTGTTACTTCACTACTACTTAACCTCGAAGGACTAGCAACAGGATTGATAGCAGTTCTATTCTTTAAAGAGGATCCAGGAAAAAGGATTTGGCTGGCTCTGGTCGCTATGACTATCGCCGGTATTCTACTTAATTGGAATCCTCAGCAGGGTTCTTTCAACGTTATCGGCCCTCTTTTGATAGTCTTTGCTATGATATGTTGGGGTATAGATAATAATCTCACAAGAAATATATCTCAAAAAAATCCCATACACATAGCTGCTATCAAAGGAATCGTAGCGGGATCAGCTTCTATCTCTATAGCTATAGTTCTCGGGAACAATATTGACATGTCTATCTCAATAATATTCGCATTGATCGTAGGTGCTTTCAGCTATGGTGTCAGTTTAGTCCTATTCATAAAGGCCCTTGAAGGCTTAGGATCTTTCAGAACAGGTATGTTCTTCAGTATAGGTCCATTTATAGGTGCAGTAGCCTCATTGTTACTTTTTAACGATCAAATAGAATTAGTAATGATTCCTGCTGTAATCCTGATGGTCGCTGGCGTATATTTCGTTATAACTGAGAAGCACTCACACGAACACGATCATGCTGAACTGCATCACAGTCATTATCACACTCACAACGACTCACATCATAACCATGAACATGATGAGGATATTAAGGGTGGACACATACATGACCATTCGCACGAAGATTTATATCACAGCCATCTACACTGGCCGGATTCTCATCACAGACATGATCACTAATTTCTATTTTCTTTTTCTATTTATATCATACACAATTAACGCAAAAAGTATAGAAAATCCAATTAAAAACGACTCAAAACCTGGTGTTGATTTTCCATCACCTAGAACAACCTGACCTTCTGTATCCATGCTCTCAGTCGTGTAATCATCCGAGTATGTAACTTCAGGACTTCCGGTGTAAGTATAATTTAAAAACATGTAGTAATCCCTAAGATGAGAATCTATCTTAAAAACTTCCATCTGTCCTGAACTATCCTGTGAGATCAGTTTTGTATGTTCATCTCCATCGATTACCAGTTCAACATATTCTCCATTATATGTAAATGTAGCTTCGTGTCCTGATTTCCTAACTGTGATTGTATCTGGCTGTGGCTTTGTTATATCAGAGTTCGTCCATCTAAAACCATCTGGTAAACTTTCTACATATTTACTGTTCAGATAATCTACAAGTTTATCTTCTGCTGACCCAGGTATTTCATCCCAGGCAAATAATAGTTTAGTTTCTCTCTCACCATCGTCAACCCAGCTAGTCACTCTTTGAGCATCCCTTGCAAAGAATTGATGATTGACAGGATCAATATTTACCCAGCCTTGTTCTCCCTCGTCTGTGACGAACTGCTGTCTGATCCATCCATGACCAGCCCATCTATCCAACACTCTATCATTCAGTATTCCCAATTCAATCCAAGCAGGCATGCCTATTGACCGTGCTAGAGAGCAGTACAAAAACGACTGTTCATCACAATCTCCTTTACCTTTATGTAAAGTCATAAGAGAATGCTGGGGCAGATTGGTATCACCACGAACATATTCTATATTTTCATTGAGCCAATCATAAATCGCTCTTGCTTTCTTATAGAGATTATCTTTTCCGGATGTTATATCCTGAGCTAGTTCTTTGATCTCTGTATTATTGGGTTGGATCATCCAATCGTCCTCTCCATCATTATCCCTGTCCCTATCAAGCTGCCATTGATTGTGATTGTATCTATCTTTTAGTGATTGGGATATATCTGATATCTTACCTGAATTTTTAGCAGAATAACCCCAATCAACAGTTGTAGTTTTAACATCATATGTTATTGATATCTCCTTACTATCATAACTCTGTAATTCCCCGCTCCATTTCTTCCATTCCTGACCGAATTTTTCTATACTTGTTGGATCTCCTCCCCACCCCATATCTTCCACAGTTTGAATATTATTACCTGGGATATCTATGGGAACTGGAATATCTATGTTATAATTTATCTCTTCTGTTGTCTCCAAATTGATCGTCCTCTTTATTGTAAAATCTGCCTTCTCTGGATATATGCCCCCTCCACCCATCAAATTCTGTAAATTACTAATAAGAGGAGTAAAGAAAACTGCAATTATCAACCCAGCAGCGATCAATAAAACAAAAACACCCTTGAATATATTCCTTTTTTTACTCCTAGGTTTCTTTTTTACCTTGTTTATCTTGTAACTCTTACCGGGAGAATCACTATATGAATTATCATATTGGTTACTATCCTTCTCATTCCAGTTCTCCCAATAATCGTCTTTACTGTTGTCCATAATATCAAATCAATTTTATGATAAATAGGTATTATCCTCATTTACTAGCTTTTTTCATCGCTTTTTCCAAATCTTCTGGAATAGTATTAGGGATTATCTCATTATATACATAGAACAATATTATGGTCGCAAATATAGCTCCAATAGCTAACACAGCGAATACACCAGTTTGACCAAACCTAGCTCCCCACACAAAAGTCATTATGAAACCATGGCCACCACTGATCAAAAACGATCGAAGAAGATACCTCCAAAAGTCCCCTTTAAAGGATCCAAATCCGAGCAAGGCACCAGTTGAAAATTGAATGACCGTATAGTTATAAGATAGAGCCAAAACAAACAAACTAGTTCTTAAGGATATATAATCAAGTTGAGAGGGATATATGTTTATGAAAATCCACATGGCAGCTATCCCTGTACCCAAAGCCATACCATAAAATGTAGCATCATGATTCAACCTAAAAGGTTTCTGTATCAATATGAAAAATTTAATTATTTCCATCAATCCAACTATCAACAGAGTGAAAAGAAAATTCCTAAGAGGAATACTCATAAAAAATATACCTATAGCCATACCTATTCCTAAGCCTAAGATTACCATAAAGAAGGCTTTATTATCCTTAAAATAACCTTCATATTCACCTAATAAGAAATATAACAGCAAAGCGGCCGGTATGAAGCCGATTAATCCAAGGATGGTGATCGCATTCATGTGATTACAGGTACATCTCTTTTAACGTGGTATATTCTGCACCACTTTTCTTCAAAATACTCTTCTTTAAGTTCAACTTGTTTACCCTCATGGATTTGAAATGTACTTCGTCATAGTTTTCGATAGTATTTCTCAACTGTTCTTTGTTCTTTCCACCTTTGACTCTAGCAACAGTTATATGTGGCGAAAATTCTCTGTCCTCTCTTTCAAAACCTAAAGGTACAAGTTCCTCTTCGACTCTATGAGCGATATCCTTGAGTGTTCCTGAATTATCTTCGGTACCCATCCAAACGACTTTCATATATCCTAAATGAGGAAATGCACCCGTTCCCTTAACATCGATCTCAAAAGGTTCGAATTCTTTCAAGGTGAAATTTACTTTATCGACGATATCGTCGATATTATCTTCCTCTGTATCCCCTAAAAACTTGATAGTCATATGGATCTGATTCGGTTCGACCATGTTCAAAGGTGCTCCAGTCTTTTCTAAATCATCCATGAATCTTTTTATCGTATCGTTCGGTTCAACATCCAGTGAGATGAATCCTCTAAATGTCATATATCCACATCCTATAAGGCTTTCTTAATTTTTTCGGGGTGATCATCAACCTCCCTACATTTATTACCTTCTACTATGGGTAATAGTTATAAATAAGACTTCTTTATTGCTGAACATAACCGTTTTGCCGAGGTAGCTAAGTCTGGACTAAGGCGCCGGCCTTGAGAGCCGCTAAACGTGGGAAAGTGGGAGACCGCCTTCCTACATATCGGGTATAACCCGGTGATCAGGCAAGCCGGTGGCGCCTTCGCGCCACAGGAGTTCGAATCTCCTCCTCGGCGTTCACTTTTGTTCACGCCTTCATCTGAGATTCGAAAACTGTTAAGAATCAAAGATTCTCAATGCTCACAAATCAAAGATTTGTTCGTCTCCTCCTCGGCGTTCATTCTATCTATAATTTCTACTTGAGAGATAAATTAAAAAATAAGAGTAAAGATGTTTGAATTATCTCTTTTTCTTTTCCCGTATTTTTGTGTTCTTTATTATCTAATCTTTTATGTTCACCATCTGCGCCGGGTACTGCTACTATAAATACGCTTAACACTATAACAAAATACCATTATAGTTAATACTTTTTCGTATTCCATCCTCTAACCTCAAAATCAGATAATTAATCAAATTGTAATATATATAATATTAATCTAACTCACTTTACTAATATAATCCTGCAAATCTCCTAAAAGAAAAAATAAAAAATAGGGTGAACTTCAATTATTTTTATTTAGGGAAGGAAAATATGCTCAAAAAGGTAAGCCTGTTGGTAATCGGTTTATTGATGATCAGTACTCTTATCGGATTCATTGGCCTTATACCAAATACAGCAAAGGCATCAGGTCTATCAAACTCATCATGGCCTTCCTTCGGTAATGATGCAAAAAATACCGGTCTTTCCTCTTTCAACTCCGATGATCTCACCAATTCAGTAACTTGGAGATTCAAAACTCAGAAAAAGATACAAAGTTCTCCAGCAGTTGGACCAAATGGAACGATATATTTTGGCTCAAATGATAACAAACTTTACGCAGTGAAACCTGATGGCTCTCAAAAGTGGAATTTCACAACTACTGCAGAGATATATTCTTCTCCCATCATAGATAAAGACGGAAACATATATTTCGGAAACGCTGACGGTATATTCTATTCGTTAAACCAAAATGGCTCTTTGAACTGGAAGTTCAATACCAGCGAATACAATACAATAGGTGGTGATATACAGTCCTCTCCAGTAATAGGTCCAGAAGGCACTATCTATTTCGGATCCTGGGACGGGAGATTGTATGCTATAAACAAAGATGGTACAGTAAAATGGACTTTGAGAACTAAAAGTGTCATCAAATCTTCTTCACCTGCTGTTGCAGATGATGGCACAATATACATCGGCTCCCATTCTGGAAAACTATTTGCAGTCAGACCAAATGGTTCAAAAAAATGGGTTTACTCTGCAGAAGAAGGAGTACATTCTTCTCCCACCATAGGAGAAGACGGTACCATCTATGTGGGTTCTGAAGATGATCATTTTTACGCCTTAAATCCAAACGGAACTTTGAAATGGAAATATCGGACCCAAGGTGCTGTCCGTGGCTCAGCAGCGATTGGTCCAGATGGAACTATCTACATGGGTTCTTTCGATTATAATCTATATGCCTTCGATGCTACCGGTTCATTAAAATGGAAATATAGAACTGATTACGCTATATACACAAATCCAGCGGTAACATCAGATGGCCTGATACATCTAGCATCGGCATTAGGAACTATCTATTCCATCTATCCAAACGGAACTCTAAAATGGAACATTAAAACAGATGATACTATCGTCTCTTCCCCTGCAATTGGACCACAAAAAAGACTATACATCGGTTCTTCCGATTCAAACCTTTACTGTATAGGTTCGTCTGATGTAAAACCTGAAGAACTTCCAGGTGAACCTTCTGATATTTCAATCCACTCTGAAAATCAAGAGATGATCCTAAAATGGAATCCTCCAATAGATAAAGGTTCAAGTGATCTAATAAAGTACAATATTTACAGAGGGTCTACCAAAGATAACCTAACTTATTTCGACTCTGTAGATGAGATTAAAACAACTTACACAGATTCCAATATCACTACAAATACCACTTTTCATTATAAGATAAGTGCTGTAAACAAAGCGGGTGAAGGAAATAAAACCGATGAAGTGAGCGAGAGGATCTCAGAAGACGATTCTGATGAAAAAAATGCTGATCTACCTATTTTACACATCATGGTAATATTGGTGATCATATTCTTTGTTTCCTTAACGGTCATTCATTACACTAAAAAGAGACGATGACCAATAGTAATATACAAAAATCAACCACATAAAAGAGAGACCAGAGTTTAGTCTAAAATTCGATTATAAAACCAAAAACATTTAAAAGGAATATGATTGATATATAAATAGGGTGTTAAAAATGAAGTTCTTCAAATTAGGTAAGGGGAGTAAAGATACTAAAGAAGAAGAAATAGAGGTTGAAGGTGAACCTGATCCAATAGATTATGTGTTACCATCCAATATCAGTGAATATTATAGACAGTTGAGAAATCTGAAAGAATTAAAAAACTATCAACCAGAAAATGAAAAAGAAAAGATCAAAATTTATGAACAGATAGTGGACAAGGCTACAGTCATGACCTTGATAACTGATGAAGATCTTACAGAAACGATCGTAAACTATTCTAAAAAATTATCAGATATATTCAAAGGTTCTAAGGAAGAAGACAAACAGATGAAAAGAAAAGCTTACATATCGATAGCTAAAAATCCAAAAAAATACTTAAACACTGCCCGAGAATTTTATGGGGATGAACTCGATCATATCCAAGAGACCAAAAGAGATAAAATCCAATCTCTGTTAGAAAAAACTGAAGGCGAAACATGAATAAAAACAATTTCAATAAATTTGAAGTAGAAATACTTGAAGATATAGATGAGTTCATAATCAAAATATCAGAAAAAATAGAGGATGAGTTCAAATCCCTACCAGAAAAATATCATCCCGCTGATATCGGAAAAGAAAATGGTAGACTGATCTACAGTTTGATCAGAGAAAATAAGCCAGATATAGTAGTAGAAACAGGAGTTTGCAACGGATTATCATCAGCGATCATCTTGAAAGCTCTGGATGATAACAAAAAAGGAAAGTTGTACTCAGTAGACCTACCTGCAAAAGTAGGTAGTAAGGACATCCCAGATGAAAGGACTGGTGCAGTCATACCACCTTACAAGAAATCGGGATGGATTGTTCCAGACAAGTTAAGATCAAGATGGACACTAAAGATCGGTGACACATTCAAAAAGACTCCAACTGTATTTGAAGAAAATGAAAACATAGATATCTTCATCCATGATAGTGATCATTCTTATGAAGGGATGATGTTCGAATTCAGCCTAGCATGGCGTCATCTAAAAGAAGGAGGTTTCCTATTAGCTGATAATATTGATAGAAATCCAGCGTTACGTCACTTTGCTGAAGGAAAAGGATTAAAAAAATACAAATTAGGAAAAATGGGGTTGTTAAAAAAATGAAGAGAAGTGTTACTTCTCAATCAATTTAGTATAGTTGATAAGGCTTCGAATTTTAACCCTGTTTTCAAAGATTCTAAATTTTGTAATTCTTTCTTCGACAACAGTATCTCTTCGATATCAGTAGATTCTAGATCCAAGTCTGCTAGGATCACTAAATCGTCTTCCTTGGCTTCATTTACAGCATAAGGTATAGCTTCTCTGATATCGTTCATCACAACAGGTTCTTTTCCGTTATTTCTTACTGAATCAGCTATAATAGATGTCATCTGACCGATCGGTCTACCTCTCAGTACTTTGGTATTCTCTGTTATAACTATATCGTCGAACCAGTTGCTTATCTCCTTTCCACATTTCATCAGTGATTCATCTTTCCTGTTCCCCACTCCAGCAAATACGATTATCTTTCTATCTGCAGGTATATGAGAAACAAGCTGTCCTAAAGCCCTTACAGCATCAGGATTATGAGCATAGTCCACTATCACCCTTTTACCAGCTACTTCAAAGATATTCATCCTTCCTGGATTCATCTCTTCGTCCATCTTGAAGGTCGATAATGCCTTTGATATCACTTCGATTTCGATTCCAGATGAGTAAGTTGCTGCTACTGCAGCTAGAGCGTTTTCTACCATCATCTCTACGCCTCCTAACAAAAAGGGCACATCATTCACATCTAAGAGCTGTGTTCTATTCCCTTCTTCATACAAGATGATATCGTTTCCCTCATAAACGAAGGCTGTTTTTCCGGCTTTCACGTGGGTATCTACCAGTGGATTATATTCAATAGAGAACAATACTGGCTTTCCTTTTGCTTTAGATATCAACCTCTCTGCAAAATCATCGTTAGCGTTGATCACACTGTATCCATCTTTCTCAGTAGCTTCAACCAGTAAAGATTTGACCCAAAATAGATCTTCTAAATCATCTATTCCATTCAAGCCGATATGGTCTTCCCTTATATTCGTAACTACTGAAACAGAGCATCTATCGAATCCCAGACCACGCTTGACCATACCACCTCTTGCAGTTTCAACTACAGCGAAATCAACATCCGGATCCTTTAGAACCATGCCTGCACTCCATGGACCAGTTGTATCTCCGTCTTCGTATTTATGACCAGCAGAATATATTCCGCCAGTTACAGCTAATCCTGTATGATATCCCTGATTCCTAGCTATCCATTCAGTCAATCTAGCTGTTGTTGTTTTCCCATTGGTTCCAGTTATTCCTATGACTGGTATCCTTCCGTTACCATCTGGAAATAAATTATCTACGATATATCTTCCAACAGGTCTGGGCTGACCTTTAGTTGGAGATAGATGCATCCTTAAACCTGGACTAGCGTTGATTTCAATTATACCCCAGTCCATCTCATTCGGTGATCTAGTTATATCTTCAGCTATCACATCTATACCCATTACATCCATATCTATTACCTTACTAACTTTCTCCAATATCCTTTTCAATTCTGGATTCAATTCATCGGTGTGATCTTCAGCTGTTCCTCCTGTACTCAAATTTGCCACATTTCTAAGATATATTGTCTCGCTTTCTTTTGGAACATACTTGGGAGTGATGCCCTGTCGTTTAAGGCACGCTAACTCTTCCTCTTCTAGCTTCAGTTCTGTCAATAATCCGCTGTGACCTTTACCTCTAGCTGGATCTCGATTTGCCAATTCTACCAGTTCCTGAATAGTTGAGGTTCCGTTACCAACAACATGCGCAGGTATCCTTTTGGCTACAGCTACGACCTGATTTCCTATAACCAAAATTCTGTAATCATCTCCCTGAAGATACTTTTCAACAAGGATGTATTCAGAATGTTCTCTTGTGATCCCATAAGCTTCTTTCAATTCATCTTTATTTCTCAGATTTACCTCTACGCCTTCACCATGATGACCTTTATCCGGTTTTAACACAACTGGATATCCTAAATCCTCGGCTATCTCTAACGCATCTTCTAACGAATAAGCGATATAACCTCTAGGAACTGGGAATTCGTATTCCATCAAAACGTTCTTACAGATGTCTTTCTCTTTACCGATATCAGAACCTATCAAAGGCGTTTTAGATGTGACCGGCCCCCATATCATCTCTCTGTGCTTTCCCCATCCTAACGAATATAAACTAAAATCATCATGGATCCTTTTGAAAGGTATCTTTCTCTCTTTAGCAGCATCTAGGATACTTTTAGTGCTTGGTCCAGGTTTCTCTATCCTCAATTCATAGTTTACATCATCGATCAATTCTTCAACATAATCCTTTAAGTTATCATAGTTATTGAGATCTACTAAAAGATCATTGACTACCTTGACAGCACCCTTGAAAGCTGTGTGAGCCATCTCCTTAAAATCATATTCAACCACAATTCTATATAGGCCATCTTTCTGCATTCTACACTTGCCGTATGAAACTGGTACACCCACCATATTTTGAATAGCTATGGTAGTATGTTCTATGATATGTCCTGGATAGGTGCCTTCATTTAATCTCTCAATGAAACCCCCTGGATAACCTTTTGAACAGCCGTGTTCAGCTAATTCAGGAAATAAATCAACTAATTTTTCAGCAAGTAATGGATTTGATGGGATCTCCTCTAGATCTCCAAGATCCACTTTTGCTTCAAATACTGGAAATAAAGCATGTACATTTGGTCCATCAAAGAATCTAGTATCCACTACCTCGATTTCTTTATTTATTTTACTCTCATTTTTCGTGACATTTGTCAATCTGTATTCATTTATTGTTTCCATAATATAACCTCCCTTACGGATTTAGATACAAAGTATAGACTCCTCTAATCCCATGACTGCCTAGAAGAGACTAAGCTTCTATTAAATACCTAACTCCGACTTATATATAAACATATCCGACATAGTCATATATATACCTATATATCTGAGAAACTCTAAATAGTCACTTGATCTGCACAACTTTTAAATTACTTAGACAAGTATATTAACCTCAATGAACGGATTGATCATAGGTAGGTTCCAACCTTTCCACAAGGGTCATCTCGAGATAGTCAAAAAGATCTCAAAAGAATGTGATAAAGTTATCATAGGGGTGGGAAGTGCTCAGAAAGAAAGAGAATCTAATGACCCACTATCTGGCGGAGAAAGGATAGAGATGATCAAAAAGACCCTCGAAAATAGAGGTATAAATTTTGATATTTATCCTATTCCTGATATCGATTGCTACCCTGCATGGCCTTCCTATGTAAGATCAATACTTCCTTCTTTCCAAAGAGTATATGCTAATTCATCTGTGGTCAGAAAATTGTTTAAAAATACCAGGATCGAAACAATAAAAGTCGAAGAGATAAATAGAAATGAGTACTCTGGAACTGAGATAAGAAAAAGGATAAGGGAAGATAGAGAATGGAAACACCTCCTACCAAAAGAGGTATCTGATTATCTGGAGGAAATCGATATGGAAGAAAGAATCAAACCAACGATCGGAATGAAAGATGAGACTGAAAAAGAATCTGCACATCTCCTGACCAAATATGATAAAACAATATCTACAGCTGAGTCCTGTACTGGTGGACTGATTGCTCACCGTTTAACGAACGTTCCAGGTTCATCAAACTATTTTATGAGAGGGTTGGTAACATACAGCAATGATGCTAAGATCGACCTACTTGAAGTAGATGAAAACACTTTGAATGAAAAGGGTGCTGTTAGCGAAAAAGTAGCAATACAGATGGCTGATGGTGTAAGAAGAAAAAGTAAAACGGACATAGGGTTGGCAACTACAGGTATAGCTGGCCCAAGTGGAGGTACTGAAGAAAAACCTGTCGGAACCGTTTACATGGCTTTATCTACAGAAGATAAAACAGAAGCAAAACTTTTCCACTTTTCCGGTAACCGGTGGGATGTAAAAAAACAGACCTCTGAAAAGGCTTTAGAATGGATCATCGAGCTTTTAAAGGATTAAAAGCCCTCATTTATTTTATTGATGGCCTTTTCTACCTCATCAAATATCATTCCTAATTCTTTTTTATCATCCACGATTACAGTTAACAAAAGATTGTTCTTAGTATTTGCAATTACTATATGACCTTCTTTAGAATCGATGATGACCTTGTTCGCACCGCCTCTATCAAGTTCAGAATTAGCTGAATTTGATGCACCAACTACTGTTGCACACATTATAGCAAAAGTTTCTTCATGAACAGAAGGTGGCAAGTCAGAGGAATAGACACTTCCTTCTTTATCTATCACTGCAGAACCTTTGATACCCTTCCTCATTAAATTTGAAATTACTTCATCCATGTTATCCATACCAATACCTCTTTAATACTTATCTTTAACTATATTAAATTTGCAGTGCTCATCGCCTAAACTTTCACACTCTTCTTCCTCTACTTCTATCATAACACCAGGTTCATCTGGCTGGATACCACATATAATCCCCCTCAACATGTGACACGTTGGTGAATCCATATCTTCGTCCACTTCTATACTCCCTTCTACTACTGCAGTATCATCATCTAAATCTATCTTATCTACCCAACCCCTAGCTTTTATGATCTTTTCTAGGCGATCGTTATCTGCTTCATCTACTATATCTTTTAAATCCTTTCCTATAACTTTTCCAGTACGATAAAATACACCCTCATGAGCGTTAGACATTATGCTTTTAAAGTAGGCATTTATCTCCTGAATATTTTTCTTGGAAAGTTTAGTAAATCGCATATTATGAACCATTATTGGTAATCACATATTTAACTTTAGGTGAATTTTACCTACATTCCCTGCAGAGTAGTTGTCCATTAACAGACAAAAGATTTTCTGAATAAACTCCACAACTTTCACAATAACCTGATATCTCCGTTCTAGAAGGCTCTCTGTAACTTTCTATCTCAGAAGAATTTATCCTCTCGAGTTCTCTTGTAACATCCAACAGTCCTGGAGATATCTCTAAGATGTCATTTTCAGTAATTAAACCAACAAGGTTTCCATCTTTCATCACGGGCAAACGTCTTATGCCAAGGTCGGCCATGATCTCAGCGGCATCATGTATTTCCTTTTCAGGATCTATGGAATGAACCGGCGCGGACATTATTTCTTCTATCATTATATCTTCTGGATTTAAGCCTTCAGCTACCGTTTTGAAAACTATGTCCATCTCCGTAATAATTCCATCTAGATCTCCATCTTCGTCTAAAACAAGCAAGCTGCCTACATTACCTTCTTTCATCAATTCTGCTGCCCTTGTTACAGTTTCATCTTTCTTTATTATGATGGGATTTGTAGTCATTATGTCCTTGACCATGATCTTTGAGTGATTTAAGCCTTCCATGTTTACCCCTGATTGTATATAAGTCTTAATCAATTATTAAATGTTTCGAAGTAAAGTAGACTTTGTTATTCAAAATATATATAACACACTTTACGATATTCGTTTCAGGTTACTATGGAATTTAAACTACAAGCTATCTTGGAATTCAGTGGAACTATCGAAGATGCCAAGGAAGATATAGATAATATAATCGAGGATTCAAATTCAGATTTATTGAAAAGAGGTACCCCTAATGATATCGAAGACGGTGGTGCTGAGGTAACTGAATATTCTATAGATAAGGATGAAATGGACCTTAAAATCATCTCAGATAGATATGTAAGAGCACACGACGCCCTGCTTAGATTAAGAAAGAAATTCAGTCAGGAATTAGGTCCAAAACATCACGTTGGTGTTAGAGAAATTGATATAAAGAAATATGATATCACTTTTGAACTAGAAAGAAGACCAAAAAATGAGTTCAGCCTACCTTTTGTCAAAGATATCAAATTTGATGAAAAATCCTGCACTATCTCTGTAGGTGGATTGACGGAAGAGCAGTTATCTAAAAACTATGTAGACCGGATCATTAAAAGAGTAAAAGAAAAAGTGGATGCTCAATATTATGAAGGGAAAGAGGAAAAATGGGAATTGATCTGGGAATCAGGTGAAAAAGAGCCGGTTTGGAATAAAGACCCAACAGAAGTCATGGAAGAAAAAGGTTGGATAAAGAAAGGACCTACTAAAGGTAAATGGTTCTATAGACCTCAGGCTGCGAAGATCCTCAAAACCATGGAAAAGATTGCAGTTGAAGAGATACTAGAGCCATTAGGATTCCAAGAGATAATAGAATCTATGATGGTGCCTTTTGACGTTTGGGTGGAGACCGGTCATATGGAAGGGATACCAAATGAAGCTTATTATATATCTGAGCCTAAAACAAGGAATCCTGATGAATGGGAAGAGATTATAGATGAGATAAAGATATCAAAGAAAGTTCCAACAGATAAACTGGATGAGATGACAACACATCCACGATCTGGTGTGTGTTACGCCCAGTGTCCCGTTATTTACTGGTCCTTGAAAAGTGAAACCATAGCCGATGATGATCTTCCGGTCCTTGTTTACGAAAGAAGCATCCCAAGCGCAAGATATGAATCGGGTGGAAGACATGGGATCGAAAGAGTAGATGAATTCCACAGGATAGAACCTGTCTACATCGGTACAAAGAATCAATTATTAGAACTGAAAGAAAAGTTTATAGAAAAATACAAGCATGTTTTTGAAGATATTTTGGAATTAGAGTGGAGGATAGCTAATGTAGAGCCGTTCTATCTTCAGCAGTCAGGCAATAAAAAAGAAGAGATGGACACGGAATTGGGTACGATCGATTTCGAAGCTTATCTGCCATATAGAGGGAGCAGAGAAGACAGCGAATGGTTGGAATTCCAGAATCTGAGTATTTTTAGAAAGTACACTGAATCTTTCAACATCAAATCACAATCACATACACTTTATTCGGGATGTTCGGGAATAGGATTAGAAAGATGGACAGCAGCCTTCTTGGCACAAAAAGGTCTAGAACCCGAAAAATGGCCCGAAAAATTTAAAAAGAAGTTCGGTAAAATGCCAAGAGGCTTTAGGCTTATGTGAGATTGAGAACCAAAAAGTAGTTATATCATATATAAATCTCACAAAAGACAGTCAGGAGAAATAACAATGGCAAGGAGAAAATCCAGGCGTGCAAGCAGACGTGTAAAAGATAAGTGGAAGAGCAAAAAATGGTATAGAATAGTCGCGCCAGATATGTTCGACGGATCTGTAGTTGGAGAAACTGTAGCTTCAGAACCTGAATCATTATTAGGTAGAGTTTCAGAAATAAGTCTTCAAGATTTAACCGGTGACTTTTCTAGAGTTCACATCAAAGTACAACTCAAGATCGACGGTATACGTGGAGGAGAATGCATAACACGGTTTATCGGACACGATATGACAACCGATTATGTACGTAGATTGACAAGAAGAAGAAGATCCAAGATCGACGCTAATTTTGACGTAAAAACTAAAGAAGGTTACAAGATAAGGATCAAACCTCTTTCAGTCACAGATAAAAGGATCAATTCATCTATCAAACGTTCTATCAGAAATAAACAGAAAGAAGTGATCAAAGAATTAGCTAATAATTCAACTTTACCAGAACTGGTAAGTAAGATGATATTTGGGGACTTGGCAAAAGAGGTCGCTCAATCCTGTAAAGAAATATATCCTCTAAAGAAGGTAGAGATTAGAAAATCCGAAGTACTTTCAAGACCAAAGGATGAAGAACTTGAAGTAAGGATAATCACTGAAGAAGAGTTAGAAGAAGAAGGTGAAGAAGAGGAAGAAGCTGCCGAAGAAGAAGAGGAGGAAGAAGAAGTAAAAACCAAACCTGAAGTTATCGACGAATTCCAGGATATCGAAGGTGTCGGTCCAACGATGGCCGAGAAACTGTATGACGGTGGCTTCAAATCTTTCGTTGAACTAAGAAAAGCGACTAAAGAAGAATTACAGAAAGTCGAAGGTATCGGAAAGACTGTTTCCGAAAGAATCTATAACACCTTGCACGGAGAATAAACAAAATATATACTGTCGGGGTAGCTCAGCCTGGCGGAGCGCTAGACTCATAGGGAATTTAAAAAGCGTTCCGATAAATTTTGAGATGATCGGAAGGAAACCTGTTAGGTTTCTCGATGGAAATATCCTAATTTCCTGAGAAATCTAGAGGTCGCGGGTTCAAACCCCGTCCCCGACATTATTTAGTTTACAATTTTTAATCTGAATCGACTAGTTTAATATTTTTTACTTACACCAGGAGTCTATTAATTCATCAACTAAAATTCTGTATAGAAACCTGATTCTCAGTAGGATCCAACACCATAACTTTAGCTGGGTCCGGCTCTATATCCCTCATCTTCTGGTACTCAGTCTGAGACTGCCATGTGGAAGAATTGATCATGATAGTTCCGTGATACTCTTCGACCTCTGTTCTGTGGATATGGCCTGTCACGAAAACATCTGGTATATCTTCGATAAGTAGGTAATCTTTATCTTCAGGGGCTATCGAAGTTTTTTTACCATAAACGGGAACAAGGTGTCTTCTTTTCATCATCTCTTTCATAGCTGTGATCGGTCTGTGGTTTGATACATCTGGCAGTAGATCAGAAAGGTCGTTAATACTGCTGCCGTGATAAAGTAAAGTTTTCAATCCATCTATCTCAAGCAGACAGGGGTTTCCATAGAACACTACGTTATCTGAGAAAAAGTCCTGCACATCCTCAGGAAGTTTAGGTTGAGGTTCTGAATTTCTAACGATATCATGGTTTCCAGGTATGGTTATGATCAATACATCATCAGGTATTTCACTCAACATCCTTGCAAATTCTTTATACTGTTCATAGATATCGATTATCTCTAACTCTTCCTCCTGATTAGGAAATATACCGATACCGTCTATCAAGTCACCGGTTACAACAAGGTAACGGATTTCTTGGGCAACTTCATCATCTGAATTCATCCAATCAGTAAATCTGTTCCATTCATCTTTAAGAAATGTATCGCTCCCTACATGAACATCTCCGATGAAAGCTATCTTGCCTTCGAACTTTTTGTCTCTCATCTTCTTTATCTTAGGTATCCCTGGTCGGATTATATCATCTACTGCAAAGGTGGTATCGTATCCCTGTTTCTGTTCCCATATCTGTCCTTCAGCAAGTACAACTTCGTCCTCTAAAAGATTCTTATCGAATGCTTCACTGTCACTGGAGATAAAGGCCTTTATTTTACCTGAAGGGTCCTCTAAAGTGAGCATCTTATTTCCGTTAGCTGTATTGTGTATATCTCCCACCATCCCAATCACTTTAGCTCTTCCACTCCTCTTAGCTACTCTTCCGATTTCAGATATACCTTTAGCCTCTCGTCTTTTTGATATTATAGATCTAAGTCTTTCGTACCTATCAAGAAAATATTCCTTAAAATCATCGATCACGCCAGTACAGGTCGATTCACCTGATATGTCCTTTAAAACTTTTATATTGTCAAGATCAGGTCTATCTAGGTCAGTTTTCTCTTCTATCTTTTTTTCAGTTTCATCTTTAATTTCTCTATCTTCTTCAACTTCAATAAAATTCTGCAAAGTATCTCTACCTAACGGAAAGGGCAAGTTCTTATTAACCTCTATAATATTTTCAACTACAGAACATGGTTCATCGAACTTGTCCAGGTAATCCCATGCTTCTGGGGTCAAAACAGTGTTCCTCTCCGCTAGTTTACTGACGATCGTTTCGCGCATCCCAATCAATTACAAATAAGAAAATCAGGACTATTAATTATTTTTTATATCTGCTGTGTTGAATAATCTAAAGGACATTATTACGCTTAATACAAAACAATATATAACACCCGATTATGATATTAAAAACGATAAACTATGAAACTAAACTTTCTAGGCGGTGCTTCAGAAGTCGGTGCTTTATCGATGCTGATGCACCACAAAGATATGACAATGATATTTGATCACGGTATGTTACCAGATGATCCACCACAATATCCTATGAGACCACCATTAGTTGATACTGCATTTTTAACTCACTCTCATCTTGATCATTGTGGGATGATGCCTTCATTGATCAGGCAGAACGATATTAATGTTTTAGCAACTCATCCAACTGTTGAAGTATCAGAATTACTACTTTATGACAGTTTAAAGATAGCTGATATCGAAGGATATCCGAAGCATTATGAAAAGATGGATATTAAAAGTACTAAAGCTGCTTTTGATTTAGTTGGATTCAACTCAAAAAGAGACATAGGCGGGATGGAAGTGGAAGTACATTCTTCTGGACATATACCAGGTTCAAGTATGTTTGAAATGAGAGGCGATGAAACAACTCTATTCACCGGAGATATAAATACAAAAAACACAAGACTATTGTGGGGATGTCACCCAGTTGAATGTGATAATCTCATCATGGAGACCACCTATGGTGGAGAAAATCATCCTGATAGAGAGGAAGAAGAAAAAAGATTTTTAGACACTATTGATGAAACCTTGAGCGAAGGAGGCCAGGTTATCATACCCAGTTTTGCTGTGGGAAGGACTCAAGAATTACTCATGATATTGAACGATGCAGATTATGATGTTTGGTATGATGGTATGGGTAGAACCGTGGGAAGAATATACCTGAATCATGAAGGATTTATACGCTCACATAAAGCATTAGATGACAGCATAAAAAATGCGAATGAAGTTAGGTCTAAAAAGACAAGAAAGAAGGCTAAAAACGGTGAAGTCATTGTAACTACAAGCGGTATGCTTGAAGGAGGACCCGTTTTAGATTACATCTCTGAAGTTAGAAAAGATCCAAGTAGTTCGATCTTATTAACAGGGTATCAAGTAGAAGGAACCAACGGTAGACGATTACAGGACCAAGGTACGATAAGAGATCGTGGTGCCACGATACCTGTAGAATGTAAAGTCGATAAATTTGATTTCTCGGCACATGCTGGTCACAACGAACTAGTAGAATTCGCTAAAGGATGTGATCCTGAGAAGATAATCCTGTGTCACGGCGATAATCGAGAAGCTGTTGCAGATGATCTTTCTGAATTCGATGTTTATACACCTAAAGAGGGCGAAGAGATAGAGATATAAGATTTCGATATTTACGTCTAAAATATTTTATTCCACCTCTTTATTATAGGTACAGATATAATGTGGGATATTTCAGTCAGTTTATCTATCAGCAGATTTATAGTAGGTTTCCTATTTTTATTCGTAGCTTCGGTGATGGACCTCAAGACAAGAAGGATCCCAAATGAGTTATGGATGATCATGTCTGGGTTCGCGTCTGTATTATTATTTTTAGAACTGTTTACTCGTGGAGTGAGTTGGGAATTCTATCTCATATTCGTACCTATAGCAGTTTTGTTAGCTGAAGCATTCATAGATAGGCCTCCCATCTATAAAGACGGTAACATCAATTTTATAATGATACCTTATTTCGCCGTTCCTATAGGTACATTAATATTCCAGATATATACCCTGATAGGTAAAATGTTCTTCTGGTCATTACTGACGATACCGATAATTATGATTATAGTTTTCATCCTCTATTTCTTCTATGTCATATACGGCGGTGCAGATGCTAAGGCCTTGATAGTGATCGCTCTGCTAGTTCCTTTATACCCACACATACCTTATCTCACACATATGGCTGGTTCAGAATTCCTATTGGACCTGATGCAGATATTCTTCCCGTTCACTTTGGTAGTGATGCTCAACGCATCCTTGCTATCTCTTTCATTACCAATTTCATATGTTATTAAAAATGCAGTTAAAGGAGATGTGAAATTTCCTGAGATGGTATTTGGATACAGGAAAAAAGTCGATGAGATCGAAGACTCGTTCGCTTGGCCTATGGAATACTATGATGATGGTGAGCACGTTGTTGAGAAACTGAGTTTGAGACCAAAAAAAGATCCCGAAGAAGCTATCCAAAGTCTTAAAGATCATGATGTAGAAACCGCATGGGTCAAACCTAAGATCCCGTTCATAGTATTCATATTCTTAGGGTTCGTACTCTCCTTCATTATAGGTAATCCCATGATATATATCGTTAAGTTATTTTAATCAATAATAGAGAAAAAATAAGGAAATGTTATTAAGTAATAAAACCTTGCGAAAGGTTTAAATATCTATTCCAAAGTTGCTTATATAAAATGTATATATTTGGAGGTTAAAGAGAGTTGAGAACAGAAGGGTATATTGATTCTATTTCTAACGGAGGGAAGATTATAGCCAGATTCCCTTTTAAAGTCAATTTAAATACCCCTGTTAAAGATATTAGAAACAAAACAATAGGAAAAATCGATTGGATCTTTGGACCTGTTGACGAACCCTATTTTGAGATCGAACCTTTTGATAAATCACAAAAAACCCTCTCTTTAATCGGTACCAAGATCTATGTAGAGGAGGATAATAATGGAAAATGAATTGAATATCAATAATAAACGAAAGAAAAGAGGAGATGCGGTTGAGAAAGTCACGGAATGTCCTGAATGTGGCAGTAGACATCTCGCACAAGATTATGATAGAGGAGAACTCATCTGTGAGGATTGCGGTTTAGTTATCGATAATCAATATATTGACGAAGGGCCAGAATGGCGAGCCTTCGATATGAAACAAGAAGAAAATAGAGCACGTACTGGTGCTCCTATGACCCAGATGGTCCACGATAAAGGACTATCGACTGGGATAGATTCATCCAATAGAGATTCTTACGGTAGATCGATACCTAGCAAGAAAAAGGCCCAGATATATCGTTTGAGAAAATGGCAGAGGAGGATAAGGGTCTCTGATGCTACTGAAAGAAACCTTGCTTATGCTCTCACCGAGATGGACAGGATGGCTTCTACCATGGGTCTTCCAAAAAATATCAGGGAGACTGCAGCTGTAATCTATCGTAAAGCAGTGAAAAAGAACCTGATCAGAGGTAGGAGCATAAACAGTGTTGTTGCAGCTTCTTTATATGCTGCGTGTAGAAAAGCTGGAGTACCAAGGACTTTGGACGAGATCGCTGAAGCGACCTCTTCAGACAGAAAAGAGATCGGTAGAACATACAGGTTCCTGAGCAGAGAACTGGTACTGAAGCTGAAACCTACAAAACCTCAGGAGTACTTGAGCAGATTCTGCAGTGAGCTCGGTTTGAGCGGCAAGGTGCAGAAGCTAGCCAAGAATATAATAGATAAAGCTGAGGACAGAGAGTTGATCTCTGGTAAAGGGCCAACAGGCCTAGCAGCAGCATCGATATATATCGCCTCGATAAATGCTAACGAAAGAAGGACTCAGAGAGAAGTGGCCGATGTGGCTGCTGTGACTGAAGTCACAGTCAGGAACAGATACAAAGAATTGGTCGAAAAATTAGACATCGATATCGAAGTCTAGTAACAAAATCCTTTCTTTTTTTAATTTGTTTTTACGTATTTTCCAAAAGTAAATTATGTGAGTTGTAGTATCAAGTAACCATGACTGAACTAATTTATATGGATGATATCGAGAGTAATTATATCAAGAAATTTGAGGCTGCGGTCGAGAGAACTGGCGAAGATTTTGTGGTGCTTGATAGATCAGCTTTTTATCCTGAAGGTGGAGGACAGCCCTCAGATACTGGTATATTGAGATGGGATGGAAAAGAATCTGAAGTCGTGAAGGTCGAGAAGAAAGGTGATGTCATACATAGGCTGGAAGGAGAAGTACCTCCTGAGGGTACTGAAGTTAAAGGTGAGTTGGACTGGAAGAAAAGATACGAACACATGAAGCTCCATACAGCACAGCACATATTTTCAGCAGCAGTCTACGATATGTTCGGTGGTTCCACTGTAGGTAATCAGATATATACAGATTATTCCAGGGTGGATTTCGAACCTGTTGATCTAACAGAAGATGAGGTCCAGAAGATAGAAGATGTTGTGAACAGGATGATCGATGAATCACACCCTGTAAGCATCTATGAAGAGAAGAGGAGCGTGCTGGAAGAGAAGATCGAAGGGGATAGAGTAAACCTGGATTTGCTTCCTAAATCTATCAAAGTTTTGAGAGTTATCGATATAGATGGATACGACATCTGCCCCTGTGCAGGTACTCACGTCAGGAATACTGAGGAGATCAGCGGTGTGAGTATAACAAAGATGGAGAACAAGGGTAAGGATAGACAGAGGATATACTACGAGTTGGAGTAGATAAAAAATAGAAAAACAGGGCTTATCTGTGCCCTGAAAATATTTTAAATTTATAATGTCATTTCTTGTTCGTATTGTGGCTTACTCTTTTTACTTTCAAATTCGTCCTTTGCCATCAACAGTAAAACAAGAGCAGCGACTGAGAATATAGACCCTAAGAATAACGGGCCAATAGAGAGTATTCCTAAAATCGATCCTATAATTGCTATAATCCGGTGCTCTCTCTTTATGGCAAAGTATCCTCCGAGAAGTAGGAAAAATCCAAAAACCAATGTAACTGCTCCACACACATTTATCACTGTATTAACTAAGTCCTGACTTATCTGTTCTCCCACTTGTTCTTCTATATTACCTACATCGACATCGAGGAAAAAGAAACTAGCTGCATTGTAAGCTGCAAGTAGAAAAGCGATAATCATCAGTATACCTGCAATCATAGATTTTTTACTATCATCTTTCGGACCTCTTTTCATCATATCTTCCATAAATAATGACTCCTTAAAATCGTAATTTCTTTAGTTATGAATAAATTTTATGCTATTATATTCAAAAATTATACTTCAAAAATTTGATCTTTAGAAATATATCAAATTATTATCTAGGACCTTACTCAATCACTATCTTGACCCATCCCTTCTAGAACGTACTTCTCGATCCTATCGTTCCTTATACTCCAGGCTTCATCTAAAGCGTTCTTGATGAACCTTCTGTCATGTGAAGCTATCAAAACTCCACCATCATATTTTTGGAGCGATTCTTCGAGTTTCTTTCTCTTTTCGATATCTAAATTGTTCGTAGGCTCGTCTAATAAGATAAGATTACATCCTTCGAACATCATCTCAGCCACAGAGAGCAATGTTTTTTCTCCACCGCTCAGTTCCACAACTTCTTTAAAGACATCGTTTCCTCTAAAACCAAATGATCCCAGGTAATTTCTCAACTTTTCTTCCTTATCCTTTGAAAGATGACTCGTACCATTGGTAACAGGTTTGTGTTCTCCATACGTTTTTTCCCAGATATCATCCAGTACAGTATAATCATCCCGTGCAGGTTCGAACTCCTGTGAATGATATCCGATCTTGGTCTTTTTACTTACCTCAACAGTACCTGAATCTGCTGTATCATTTCCTGTGATTATATCCATGAGCGTGGATTTTCCTGAACCGTTGGGCCCTACCAAAGCTACTTTATTTCCCAATTTCAGGTTGAAATTTAGGTTTTCGAAAACAATTTCATCATAGCTCTTCTTCAAATCATTTACTCTCACCAGATCGTAATTATCTGGAGTTTTCTTCAAATTTAGATTGATATCTACTTCCTCTGAATGTAGTTCTTCTATCAGTCTATCTCTCTCATCTTTCAATTTCTCCAGCCTTCTAACCCGATCTTTTTTGACCAAATCCCCTCCTCCGCTGGCCTGATCCTTCAGGTTCTGTATTGAAGCTTTTTCACTCTTTACTTTGCGTTTCAATCTTTCCAACTTTAACTCTTTGTTAACAGTCTGCGTTTCTTTTTTCTTCTTGTATTGAGTATAGTTACCAGCATAGACTTCCATCTCTGCATCTTCCAGTTCCAGTATCTTCTCGACTATATTATCCAAAAGTTCTCTGTCGTGCTCCACTAGAAGGTAAGTACCCTCATATCTTTTCAAAAAATTTTCAAAATACTTCTTCGCTTCTATATCTAGATGATTGGTGGGCTCGTCCATTATGAAGAAATCAACATCTTTGTGTCTTGAGAAGAAATTGGCTAATTCGACCTTCCTTTTTTCTCCACCACTGAGGTTACCGACCTTTTTATCTAGCATCGATTCTTCGAAGTTGAAATCGTTCAACAGGATGTTCTTAGCTATACCTTTCGAACTACCGCTGTGTTCATCATGGAGTTCGTTCATTATCCTGGAGTACTTTTTTGCTGCTTCGCTGTACTCTTCTGTAGTAGGATCCTCTTCCTCTAGTATCTTCTCGTATCTTTCAACTTCCTGTATCTTTTCCTCATCGACTTCTTCCTCATCGCCTAATTCTTTTTCAACAGTTTTGTTCCTATCCAGGGTTATCTCCTGAGTAAGATAAGAAAATGATATACCATTGGCTATTGACACACTTCCTGTGTAATAATCATCCTCACCTGTGATTATCCCTAACAATGTAGATTTGCCTTCACCATTTGGACCTATAAATCCAACTCCTTCTCCCTTCTCGATGGTGAAAGATATATCTTTCAATATTCTCCTGTCACGTATTATCTTGTCTAGGTTCTCTACATTGAGGAGCATGAACAGAGCGAAAAAATAAAAGAATAAAAGTGTTGTCCCATATCTATGTATTCCTTAGATTCAATTCTTTTTTTCTTTATATCTGTATAGTACCACTAAAGAAGCTGTGAACAACAGTATCAACAAAGAGAATCCCGGCGTTTCGTCATCCTTAGATTCAACATTAACCTGCTTGGTCTCTCTCTCACCAACTCTTACTTCATACGTTCCTTTTTCATCGAATTTATGTTCATAAGTATAGTTATCAATTCCTGGCTGTACCGTTAGATTTTCTACTGTTTCATCGTCTACTTTGATGCTAACAGTACGCTCGATATCATCGTTGTTAGTTATCTTTGCAGTGATCTTAACTTTATCTCCTTTTTTGACCTCGTTAGTGCTCAGATTTACATCCTCAATGACGATTGGCTGAAGTACTTTTACGGTTTTTTGATAATTAGGCCTCTCTACCTCTATAGTGTAATCTCCAGTCGAGTTAAAAGTGTATTCCTCCTCTATATCGATCTCTTTTCCTGGTGATATGTCGTAAGAAGCGATAACTTCATCTTCAACATAGACCTGTACAGTGCCCGGTGAATTGTTGCAGGACGCAGTCGCTGTTATGCTCACACTTTCATTAGCAACTACGGTTATAGGGTCTACATTAAAATCGTGTATCGAGATATTCGGTAGGACCGGTTCTACTAGGACTTCCTTTGTTTCATTTCCGATCTTTATTTCGTATAATCCTTCGTCTTCGAAAGTGTGTTCTTCACTGATATCGATAGATTCACCTGGTTCTATAGAATAAGTATTCACAAGTTCTCCACCAGCCATAACA
Organism: uncultured Thermoplasmata archaeon; assembly: GCA_964516805.1. Taxonomy (GTDB): domain Archaea; phylum Thermoplasmatota; class Thermoplasmata; order Halarchaeoplasmatales; family Halarchaeoplasmataceae; genus CAYSTL01. The sequence goes on along the minus strand of CAZEXI010000015.1, from coordinate 15,283 downwards.
TCAACTTCTACAGTGCTGCCACCTGTATTTTTTGCATGGGCAGTGATACTTACAGACTCTCCAGAATGAACTACTGAAGGATTCACTTCAAAGTTCGATATATTTAACAGACCAACTGCTGAAGTTAAGTTTATTGTTTTAGCGAATGTCGTTTTCCCTATCATCGCTGGTATCGATGCCGTGAATCTTACAGTATATTCACCAGGAGATAATTCACTAGTATCGATATATGAATGATACCTGCTTTCTCCCTCTAAAAATTCGGGATTTTTTTCTTTGACGGTATACCCAACTTCATCTATAAGCTCAAGATTAGCTGACGGATCATCGTCTATCGTGACATTTCTATTTCTATCTAAAGGATAATCCTCATCTATTTTTACATCTATGTAGATTGGTATCTCATTCGGTATCTCAACTTTATCAGGTATATCAGAATCGCTGACAATCATTTTAGAAGGATGCGGAGTTACCCATTGATCTTTAGGCCATGGATATCCATCTTCCTGAGTGAATCTTTCAATTTCCATTTTTTGAGTTTCATTATCGTAACTTTCTAAATAGAATGGACCATTAGAAACAAAAAGATGTTCGTGTTCGTTGTAAAAGTCTATCAAGTGCTGCATCTCTTCATTTAGCTCTTCCTGGGAAACTGTAATAGGAGCATTATTTTCTTCCCTCATAAACCAGGGCATATAATCTTTATTCGTCATTTTCTGTAAAGTTTCTGTTATTTTTTCTCCTTGATATTTAGATAACCAGTTTACCCAGTGGTCAGCTTCATGTTCGTCCCAGCTGTAGGTACCTACATCATTTGGAATATAATCCTCGTTTTGATTGACCAAGAACTGTGCAGCTTGATACTGATAATATGGGACTGCAGGCCATATCGAATAGTAGTATCCTATCTTAGATTGCTCTGGGAAAGTGTAATCACCCCAGATCGTATAAGTTTGGTTCCTTTCATCCCATTTTTCCCCAACAATACTGTTGAAGAAACTTCTTTTTTTCATTCCCAATTCTCGATGATAATAAGAGTCATCATTACCATCTTCAAATGCCATGTCCCATGACCAAGCATGCCATCCCATGATGTCTCTGAGAGTCAGGTCAGCACCTGAATGCCATTTTCCTTCAACCACATCGTACGTTACCTTGACTGCAGATGTTTTATTTTCACCTATATTTTCCCATTGGTCAGAAGTGGAGTTGTAGACTACTGCATCAGAGGGGACCTCCATTTCCTTCTGTAGGTTACCGTTCTCCCAGTCGTAATCCCTCTCAATCGTTCCTTGTGAATCTTTCCAGTCAGTTCGCATGGGCATGGGTGTTCCAAGGTTTGGCTGCATAACACTTCCTTGATCCATCAACATCCTTTTCTGTTGTTGACCATTAATATCATCTGACCCACCCAATTCATTCCAGCTTTCTCTGAACAAAATATCTTGAGATGAATATTGTGCCACTGTCAAATTGCCATCTGTCGTTCTAATTGTCCTCGGGGTGAACACATCAGACCATCCAGCAACAACATCTGTAGCTGCATCATAAACACTATTGCTATCATATGGATAAAAATTATATTCTGTAACTAGAAAGACCCTTACTGATTGATCAAGACCTAACTGAGCTGTTTTTATCATCTTATTCCAATATCGTTGTTCATCGGAGACATGACCGTTATACAGTTCTTTTGTGATATCTTCTAAAGTATGATTACCATAGAAGTTTCCATCTACCTTGTATCCATATCGGTAATCAGCATCTGGAACCATGCCACCAGGCATGTAACCCTTCCATCCCGCATACATCCTTGCCGCTAAATTTTCCTGATAATATTGTGCAGGGGAAGAGAACCATGAACCAGTATGAAAATGCCACTTTAAACTTGCTGGGTCCAATCCTGTCAGATAATTGATATGTAATTGTCTATATTTAATATTGACCTTAAATCCGCAGTCTTGCAAAAGATCGCCCACATGTTCACTGATATCTGTAGTCAAATCTGTTGGACCAGGAAGACCTTCAAGTTCAATATCCTCCCAAGAACCTCCAGGAGGACGATATTCCCAGAAACCATCGTTACCTTTACGTAATTCACCTTTTAATTTATCCGAGTTCTTTGCATCTTCCATGGCTTCCTGTATCTTCTGATTTGCTTTCTCCTTGTTTCCTGAGCCATTGTATCCGAATTCATCTACTACTTCTTTAAAATAATCGTCATATCCTGGACTTCTCTGAGCAAAACACAGATATCTAGGCTCTCCAAAACCACCATACATTTTTTCAACGATCTTTTCTCTATTTATCAACAAGTTCTGGGCCTGTCTTATCTCTTTTACAGCAAAAGGATTGAACTGATATTCACCTGAAACGTTACACTCATAGGGAGACACAGTATGCGCAGGATTATAGAGCATTGTTTGATATCTTCCTATCGAGGTCCATGTATCCATCTTTTCTTTCCAGGTATCGTTCAAATCCTCATAAAATCTGCCTGAAATCGGATGTAAAAATACATCCAGTCCTCCGTTTGATACATCATCCACTGCAGCTGTTTCATTCGTTCTTACTTCGATCGTGATAGAGTCGACGAATTCACTCTGTGCCCTAGTTGAATTATTAACTACCGACACTGAACTCAAGACAAAGATAGTTACTATAACCAAACTCATATATTTCTTCCAGTTCATCTATATCCACTCCATGACGAAAAATTAACGCAAACAGTTTTTGACTAAATTATATATTTTCATAATATCCCTCTTTCTTCATTACACAATATTATGATGGTGTTATTTTTTTTTTGGTTAATTTTACTTTTAAAAATAAAATTCATGAAAGTTGAACTTAAATGTAAAAGGTTTTTAATCATCGACACTAAGATATAAATTAAAAGTACAGTTCCCAGTACACAGTAGATGCCAACCATTCGTGCCTATTCACAACGTGTTTATCCACCTTAGTAACACCCTTTGCAACATCTTCAGGTAAAATCTGATATATACCATAAGGAATGAGGAAATTCTCGTAATACTTCACTTCTTTAACACAATCCAATTCATTAAATCTATTCTTCAGAAAAGAATTAGAATACAATCTACTGTCCTGTGGAAGAGCCCACTGATACAATATCCTCAAACTTAAAGGATGTAAAGTTTCAAAGACAAATTTACTTTTCGTCACTCTCTCAACTTCCTGCACAAATTTATCGATATCTTCAGGTCCGAGAAGATGTAAGAACCGCATACTGATGGTAAAATCAAAAGTCTTGTCAGAAAAAGGTAGATTCAAAGCATCTCCCTGGAGGTAATCAGCTCTACCTTTGCTTAGCATCTCCCTGCTGGCATCCAATCCTACCACTTTTCCGCCTCTTTTAGAAAGAAGTTCAGCAAATCTACCAGTTCCTGTGGCTATATCTAAGATGAACTTATCCTCCGGTTCAACCAGGGACAACAGCATGTCCTTCTCTTTCTTATCCAGTACTTTACCACCGCCAGTAAACCTGCTGCTGTCGTACTCCTGAGCGACTTCCTCTTCCCTATACCATTTTTGCCCTTTTTTAAGAAACATTCGAAAACCTTATTACGCCACCCGTTTTTATATACTTTGGTGTTTCAGTTGAAGGATGACAAAAAATCAAAGAATATATCAGTCTCAGAGTTATCTGAACTGATTGACGAGAGTACCTTTGAGACCACATTCTTCAATAAAGAAGACAACAACACCTATGGCCATTTCAGCAGTATAATCAAAGAGATCAAAGATGGTGAAGAAGGAAGTCACCTGGTCAAGATAAGACCACCTTTATTCTATTTAAACGGGGTTTTAAGCAACCTATCAAGACTGATATCAGGTACTGGAACAAGAAAAATTCTGGATAATAAAAGATGGAGGGAGAAAGAGTTAGAACATCTCAAAAACTTGCATCCAGATGTCAATATAGATGAAACACCTTTCGATAACGCTTTTTTAGTAGAAAAGATAGACGGAAAAGTAGCCTATGATATATTAAGAGATGAGGACATATCCAAAAAATCAAAGAACAAGGCGATCAAAAAAATTACAAAAGGACTCTATAACATCCATAAAAAAGATCTCTATCACGGAGAACCAAACACCCAGAACTGTATTTTATCCAAAGATGGAGAAGTTTACTGGATAGATTTTGAAATCGAATATCATCCCGATCTTAAGATGATCGAAAGAAAGGCAAAGGATCTAGAACAACTGGTCCTCTCGATAATGGGTGCTTTTGAAGAGGAGGGAGATATTGGTATAGATGATGAAGAATTGATCGATCTTATACTTGAATCATATGAAGATAAAAAAGTTAAGTCACATTTCCTAAAAAATCCTGACACTCCTGCATTAGGTCCTTTCAGGATGCTGCAGCTAAGCTTTTCGAACGTTTATAGGTTTTATCAAGCACAGATCAACCTTATCAAATATATCAACAATAGGGAGTATAACTATTGAGCTTAAATTATTTTCAAAACTGGCTAGAAAATGATATACTCCGTTTTTTGTTCTCAATCACTCCTGCAGTATCAGCTGGTTTGATTATATACCTTCTAGGTCCTAAAGTCTATCTACCGGTCTCTGCTGTAGTCTCTTCGTTCTACTTTGCTGTTGGAGTGGGATGGATAACCTCACCTATAGTTGGACTCTCAACAGGGATACATCCTGTCTGGCTTGTTCTACTATTGATATTCATATCTACTGAAAGCTCACTAGTTGTGAGTCTGAATTATGAACTACTGGAAAAGATACCTGGCATTGGTAAACTGATGCGGTGGATCAGAAAGAAGGCAGAAAATGTGATAGAAAAACACAAATTGGCCCGAGATGTTGAATTTGTTAGTATATTCTGGTTGATGTTTATACCAATTTACGGTACTGGGCCGATGAGCATGACGATGGTAGGTAGACTCCTATCTCTAAACTGGAAGAAAACTTGGTTGACCATCACTTTTTCAGCAACAGCTAGATTCACGATCATTATACTCCTACTGTATCTAGGATGGATCAGCCTCTAAAAAGAAAATTATTTAAATGAAAAAGAGGTACACCCATTCGGTATGGAAGGAAACAGCAAAACTTGTAATTATAAAGTTAAAAACTACGACGGGAGTAGGAACATAATATTCTCCTGTAAAGAATGTGAAAACACATTTTCATTTGACAACTGTTTTTCAGAGATCATAACAGCCATGGAAGATGAATACAATATAAATTCAATAATAATCGAAGATTTCATGGAAAAAAAGTATCAGGATAGAGCTCTTGATTTTTTAAAACTAATACTTGACATATTGAACGATTTAGACAACTTTGCTGACCAAAAGGTCATAAAAGACGATTGTAAAGATTGTAAATTAAACCCTAAAGACCTCTTTTTCAGTATTAAACAGGAAGCTTTGGATGAGCCCGTAAACTTGTTTAAAAATCTTAAAGAATCTTTACAAACAATAAGAAATAAAGAGGGATGTAAAGAGTGTATCAAAGATCGTAATGAAGATCTTAAAATTCTATATAAAAAGATCTTTAAATTGAGAAAGATGGTTTTAACAGAAGGATTTGGCATAGTGGAGGATTGATTTTTTATTTTTAACGAGTCTATGAAGAATGTAAACGCAAAAAGAATTAAGAAGGGTATAAAAAATATCCTTGATAACAACAAGGAGATAAAACCTGACTTTTCTGAAACCTGGCTTGATATGTCAATTCCCACAGATTCGAAAAAAGTTAAAAAATATAATATCGAAGGCAGTGAAGTACTATTGTACAGCCTTCCTGATGAGAGTGAAGATCTCTATCACATCGTCCCTTCTGAATACAGGCTAAATAAAGATATGATCAAGCTGATCAGTCTTACTAAGAAATCACTTTCAGAAAAATGCCCTAGAGACATTGATCTGAGTGATCAAAAGCAGATAAGAAAATATATAACAAATAAAGGTAAAAAAATCATCCAGCAGCTCAGTGAAAAATTTGATATCGATTTGGGTAAGAATAGAAAAGAAAGTACGGAAAAGATAGATTCTTTGATCGATCATTTGAAAAAATATACTTCAGGTTATGGGATAATAGAAACCTTACTGGTAGACGATAATGTAGAGGATATTTTTGTAGACGCACCCTCTCAAAACAATAACGTATATCTTAATTTAACTAAAATCAAAGGTGTAAGAAAGAAGTGCAAAACTAACATATTTCTATCAAAAGCAGATATGGACAATATAATTTCACGTTTCAGACTAGAGAGTGGAAGACCATTCTCTGAAGCAAATCCTATCATAGAATCAAACCTTGAGGATTATAATACTAGAGTTACCGCTATTGGAAGACCTCTAAGTGAAAAAGGAGCAGCAATCGCCCTGAGAAAAAGAAACGATACCGCATGGACTTTACCGAGATTGATCAAAGTTGGTAGCCTAACACCTTTAGCTGCTGGATTATTATCATTTCTTGTAGACGGTAACAGCACTCTTCTCATCGCAGGAAGCAGAGGATCAGGAAAGACCACTCTTTTAGGAGCTCTTATGATGGAGTTTCCTAAATCTCAAAGAATACTCACGATAGAGGATACCAACGAACTACCTATCAATAAAATGCAGGATGAAGGTTTTAATATACAGAGTATGACAGTAAACACCAAAGATGAAAAAAATAATATAGATACTGACGACGCATTGAAAGTTTCTCTTAGGATGGGAGAATCTGCACTCGTTCTTGGAGAAGTGAGAGGTAAAGAAACCAGGACTCTGTACGAAGCTATGAGGTCAGGAACTGCTGGAAGTTCAGTTCTAGGTACTATACACGGTAACACACCTAGGTCAGTCTATGAAAGGGTCGTCCACGACATGAATATTTCTAAAGAAAGTTTCAGTGCAACTGACTTTGTTGTGATAACAGGTATAACCAGACCTGGTGGTGGGCAAAAAACAGAAAGAAAACTCACACATATCTCTGAATATCAGGAAGAGCACTTTGAAGATGTTATGAACTACAGCGGAGAGCTAAAGGCTACAGATTATTTCAAAAGAAACTCAAAAAAAATTGGTACTATAGCTGGGATGTGGGGTATATCTTACAGAAAAGCCATCGATAATATAAAGACCAGAGGAAAGATAAAAAAGAAGATGGTGAAAACATCTATATCCAAGGATGATCCCAGTTTATTGGGACCAAAATGGGTTTCTAAAGCAAATCAAAAATTCTGGAATCTGATCTCAGAATATCGAGACGATTATTCATCCATACTCTCTAAATGGAGCAGCTGGTACGATAAGAGGATTAAGTATGAGTAGACTTTACGAGCAATTATGTAAAAGATGTAACAAATTGATCGGTCTTGAAGATGCTCAAATAAAAGAACGTCAGAAGAACAGAGAAAAAAAGTACAAAGAAAAACAGCAAGAACTCAAAGAAGAGGAGTCTAATCTCAAAAAGTACGAACTTCTACATGGAGAGGACTCAAAAAAATACAGAAATCAAAAAAATAAAACAAAAAAGAAGAAAAAAGAGTTCGAGAGAGCAAAAAAGAATCATTTCCACGAAAATTTCAGAAATGCGGTCTTCTTCACAGGTATGGATCTCACTTACGATGAAGTGCTAAACTTCTCCGTTTTTTTATCACTGGTTTCATTTTTTATATCCCTGATAGGAGCAATCACATGTTATTATTTATTAAATCTCTCTGTTCTTTCTTTTCTAGCTTACACGATACCTGTCCTGACAGCTATCCCTTCTATAGTCTTATGGATTACTGCCAATTACCCTGAGATGCTTGAAAAGCGTCTCAAAACAGAAAGCCTAGGTAAAGCTCCCAATATCATAAACTACATGACCATGTCTTTAAGAGTAAACCCCTCTTTGAACCGTGCGATAATTTTTTCTGCTAACAATACCAAGGAACCTATGAAGAGAAGTTTAAATAATATAATATGGCGAGTTTATCTTAGAGAAAAATCATCCATAGAAGAATCCTTTCTCGAATACGCCTTAAAATGGGGGGAATGGAATAATAATTTAAAAAGGGCGTTATACGCTGTAAGATCAGCCACCCTGGAGAAGGGTCATGAAGCATTCAATAATTCTATAGAACGGGCCAATACATTGATAATCGAAGGTACGAAGCAAAAAGTAAGAAAGTATACTAAATCGCTTAAAACTCCAACCACCATACTTTTTTCAATCGGCATACTACTCCCTATGATTGTTGGAGCTATGCTTCCAATGATGTCTCTAGGGGTCTTGGATATCGGATCGATCAACTCTCAGACATCACATAGCTCTCCTCTTAATTTTCCTTTGATATTTTTAATAATGGACATCGCAGCACCTCTAGGAGCTTTTCTATTTTCATACAAAATACTTGGAGATAGACCGGGTACAACCACTCCACCAACCATTTCGATAAAAGAAAATAAAAAAGAAAAATTTGCTATATCATTGATCATCGGATTCTTTATCTTAGCTGTCGCAGTGTTCCTTGATACTAATACAGCAGTAATGACTCCAATACTTATGCTCAGTGCCGTTATTTTCCCGTTTTCCTTTTACTGTTTTAGTACATCTATAAAGCAAAGAAAGAAAAAAATGAAGATCTTGAAAATGGAAAAAGATTTTCCAGACACCCTTTTTCAGATAGGAAGTAGAGTGGCAGAAGGAAACTCACTTGAAAGTGCTATCAAAAAAACGAGCATCGCGATGAAAAATTCTAGTATGGGTAAATTGTTGAGAAGTATATCCTACAATATCCATATCAAAAACAGTTCGCTGAAAAGAGTTCTTTTCAGTGATGATGGTCTCCTAAAAGATCATCCTTCAGATCTGATCAAAGCCTCTATGAGAACTATAGTTGAAATAACTAAAAAAGACCCTGAGAAAGCAGGAAAAACAATCGTTCAAATAGCTAATTTTACTCAAGATATGCAAAAGATGGATGAAGAATTAAAAACAGAACTATCTCAAAGTGTAGAGATGATGAGGGCTACTGCCTTATTTTTTGCACCTATAATCATGGGAGTTGTTTCAGTTCTATATTTTCTTTTAGAAGATGTCTTCACAGATATATCTTCAGTTCAGATGATAAAACCAGGTCTTTTTTCGTTCTCCTTAGGGCTCTACCTTTTTCTTATCAGCATAGCTATAACATATTTTATCACAGGAATAAAACATAGAATAGATATTACTGAATTCAAATACAACCTAGGTATAATCACATCCACCTCACATATTATATTCTTGATAACAATGACTGCATGCAGTACGTTTATTTTGTGACTAAAAGAAAACTTTAATAGAGTTTATCTCGATGGTGTTAATTGATATAAAGGGAGAAGGGAGATTAAATATGAGTGAAAAATTGGAACAAAACGATATTTCTAATTTTAATGAGTTACTCCACAATCTAATCACCAAGGGTGATGAGGATGTTAGGTCTTATACAGTAGAGGCCCTTGGAACTATAAAGAACGAGATGGCTGTTTCAGATCTGATCGATTGTCTATCAGACCAAAATGAGCGAATTCGTATCAAAGTTGCAGAGATTCTAGGTGACATCAACGAAAAAAGTGCAGCATTGGATCTAGCCAAAAAGGGACTGCATGATGATAAAGACCTTGTTAGATGGATGAGTGCGTGGGCATTAGGTAAACTTAGGGCAGAAGAAACAACTGATGCTATTATGTCTGCCTTAGATGACGAAAATCCTTGGGTCAGGGGTACAAGTGCTTGGGCTTTAGGCAGGATCGGAGATAAGAAATCGATAGATAAACTTGAAAAACTTACCAATGATAAAAACAGCTGGGTAAGGATCCAATCAGTAAGGGCCCTCGGTATGATAAGTGATAAAAGATCAACTCTAGACATTCTAAATGCTCTAACAGATAAAAACAAACTCGTTAGGAGTTCAGCAGCTTGGTCCCTAGGAATGATAGGTGATAACAGAGCGATCGGAGATCTGAAGGATATAATCAGATCTGATGAACATAAAGAGGTTAAAGAAAACTCGATTTGGGCATTAGGTTCAATAGGAGAAAAGGAAACAGCAGATTTCTTGATAGACATAATTTTAAACAATGATGAATTCGAAATTCGAAAGGAAGCTTCAAAATCTCTTTCTGAAATATTGAGTGACTCGATTCCTGATGTATTTAAGAAAAAATTAGACTCAGGCTTGATAAAAACTAGAATCAGAATATTAGAATTTTTAGGCTTCTTTGGAGGAGATGAATCTATTGATTATCTAAAATCATATCTGTATGATTCAAATCCAGAATTAAGATTTACTGCTATCAAATCCTTGGGAGAACTTGGTTCTAAAACTGCTTTAAAACCATTGACAAAAATAGCTCATGATGATGAGAATTTTAGTATCCGTGAAACTGCTGTTGAAGCACTAGGTAAAATGGATAAGGAAATCAGTAAAAAATCTCTCAGAAAGCTAAAAGATGATTTAGAAAATGAAAAATTAAAGGGTTTGATAAACGATATTTTAGAAGGGAAAAAGAGTTCAGAAATTTAGAGATATTCCTCAACAGCATCTATCCCTCTCTTTAGCGCTTTAATATTCATATCCCTGAATTTACTGGGTACACTATCCTTTACTGATTCTTCTAATGCCTCTTGTGGAACTATTTCTCCAGCCCTGTTGAAAGCTCCCAGCATCACTATATTTGCAACGATCTTATTGCCGAGATCTTCAGCAATAGCGGTTCCACTTATCCCTATTGGATCTTTCTGCTCGACCTCTTTGATCAAGTCTGGATCTATCACAAGAACAGATTCATCGTGCAGATCATAGTTGTACTTATCGTAGGCTTCTTGAGACATGACCATCATGTAATCCGCTTGATACAGACCACAGTAACCTATCTCTTCATCAGAGATTATGACTTCAGACCTAGCTGCACCGCCTCTAGCTTCAGGACCGTAGCTCTGCATCTGTACAGAATTGAAATCGTGATAGACACTAGCAGCCTTCCCCAGTATATAACCGGAGAGCATTATACCCTGTCCACCTTTTCCACATAGTCTGATATCTTTTCTCATACTTGTTCCTCCTCTATGAGCTTTTGTATCCTTTTACTCAACGAATCTTTCTCCTCATGATGTAATACTCCAACTTTGATCTTATCTTTGATCTCTTCTTTTTCTTCCTCACTTCCGTATTTCTCTATCATCTCGTAATCTTCTTTCAATATAGTGTTGTTCTCATACCATTCCCAGAAATCATCGATATCTCCCATCTTATTATGTCTAGCGTAAGCTGTGGTACAGGGTGAAAGCATCTCGATGAAACTCAAACCTTCGTTCCTTATACCTTCTCTTATCGAATTTATAGGTTGAGTAGGTTTATTGATTGTCCATCTAGCTACATATGTAGCACCTGATGATTTTGCCATCTGGCTCATGTCAAAAGGTGGTTCGATATTACCGTAAGGTGCTGTTGAAGCGTACTTGCCTTCAGGTGTAGTAGGGGCTACCTGACCACCAGTCATACCGTAGATGTAGTTGTTGACCGCAATAACAGTCATGTCTATGTTCCTTCTAGCTGCATGGATGAAATGATTACCACCTATACCCATACAGTCTCCGTCTCCTGTGAATACGATAACGTTCAGCTCTGGATTAGTGATCTTTACACCGGTGGCGAAAGCTAATGCCCTGCCGTGAGTAGTATGTAATGAATCAACATCAACATAACCCGGTACACGAGATGAACAGCCTATACCTGAAAGGAAAACTGTCTTATCCATATCCAGACCTTCTTTCTCTATAGCCCAGAGTGTGTAATCTAAAATGTTTCCTATCCCACATCCTGTACAAAATATAGTAGGCATCATCTCGTCTCTAAGATACTTATCTCTTAGTTTAGCAGCATTTATCATACTGACATCTCTCTCTTCTTCAGTCATGTTTAGACCTCCTTCAAAATTTCATCAGGTGAGTGCACTTCTCCACCTATCTTATCGGCAAGAGCGACTTCACAATCTGCATGTTCTTTTACCTTGTGATACATCTGACCAAGGTTCATCTCTACGACCACGATCTTATCGACGTTCTTCGATAACCTCTCGATCTCCTCTACTGGGAACGGCCACAATGTCTTCATCCTGAAGTAACCGATCTTTTTGCCCTGGTCTCTCCCTCTATGCATAGCACCTAAAGCACTCCTGCTAGCTATACCATAAGAAACAAGGGCCACATCTGCATCATCGAGGTTTCTTTTCTCGATATCAGTCAATTCTTCCCGATCGTCCAGTATCTTCTCAACCTGCCTTCTTATCAACCTATCATGATCTTCTTGATCATCAGTTGCTGGAAATCCAGATTCATCGTGGGTTAATCCGGTTACATAGGTGTGATATCCTTTTCCAAACACACCGAATTCAGGTACTTTTTCTTTACCATACTGGCCTTTTCCGAATGGAACGTACTCTTCAGATGGGACTTTAGGTTCTTTACGGTTGAATAATTCGATGTCTTCAGGGATTTTTACCATCTCTCTCATGTGACCAAGATCAGCACTGAGCATCACCATTACTGGGGTCCTGTATTCCTCTGCTAGATTGAAAGCTTTGATAGTAAAATCAAGCGTCTCTTGAATATTATTCGGTGAAAGTGCAATTACTGAAAAGTCACCATGACTGCCATACTGGGCCTGCATAACATCTCCTTCAGCCCCAAGAGTTGGTTGTCCTGTTGAGGGACCTGACCTTTGTACATTCGCAAGAACCAGAGGTGTTTCACTCATGTGTGCAAAACCAATGTTCTCCTGCATCAATGAAAAACCAGGACCTGATGTTGCTGTCATTGCCTTTGCTCCTGCCCATGAAGAACCTATAACAGAGGCGATACTTCCTAATTCATCCTCCATCTGGATGTACTTACCACCAACTTTTGGTAAAAGTTCAGACATCTTCTCAGCGATCTCAGATGCAGGAGTGATCGGATATCCACCGAAGAATCTACATCCCGCTAGTAAAGCACCATAAGCAACTGCGTTATCTCCATGAATAAATTGAGTATCACTACCTAATACCTTCTTTGCCTTCTCTATTTCATCCATAATATTACCCCTCTACTTCTTTAACCGTAATTGCGAAATCTGGGCATATCAATTCACATAGTCTGCATGCATTACATCTACCTTCGACCTGTACTGGAGGATGTATACCCTTCTTATTGAGTTCTTCTGCAGGTTCCAATGCATCTCTAGGACAGAATTCAATACAGAGATTACAACCTTTACAATAATCTTCGTTAACCTCAACTTTTCCTTCTTTAGCCATCCTCTTACACCTTCTATAGAGTTACCTCCACATCAAGGTGGCGTGACAACACTTTCTCTCCTCTATATTCTGGGAGTAACAGTGGTGACTTTCTGTCAGTCTTGATGCCTGCATTTTGTAAATCCTTTTCATAATTTGATATGTGATCGAGAGTGAGTTCTCCTATAGAGGCTTTCTTTGCATGGTTTGCAGCGGTAATTCCTGCTCTTCTACCGAACACGTTGTAGTCCAGTAGTGAATTGCCCATGAGTCTATTCTTTCCGTGAACTCCTCCTTCTACTTCTCCGCCTGCAAAGAGTCCTTTAACAGGAGTAGAACCATCTTTATTGATCACTAATCCACCGTTCTGATAGTGTAATGTAGGATAGACCAATATAGGTTTCTCTGTTATATCTATACCGAACCTTTCGTACTGTCTCACCATGGCAGGTAGGTTATCTTCTATGGTTCCTTCACCTGATTTCTCTTCTATCAGTGGAGAATCCAACCATACACCCTGCATTCCTGTTGGAGTCGTGACGCCGTTCTCTCTCCCTTTACATTCTCTGATTATAGAAGCGGCCTCGATATCTCTTGGTTCTAAAGGATTCACGAACAATTCTCCATCAGCGTTAACAGGCTGTGCACCTAGACTTCTTACTTTTTCAGTCACGAGCAAACCGACTATTTGATCCGGGAATGCTGCGCCTGTTGGATGGTACTGAACACTGTCAAGATCACGGATGGGTACTCCTGCTCTATAGCCCATGATCAGACCATCTCCAGTAGCTCCATAGTGGTTGGTTGTCGGGAATGCCTGTATATGCAGCCTACCAAATCCACCAGTAGCCATGACTGTGGATTTAGCTCTTACAACGTAATATTCATTGGTTTCGAGGTTCATCAGTAAAGCACCGGCAACCTGTCCTTTATCATCTTTTATAAGTTCGACTGCAGGTGTGAACTCCAAAACAGGTATATCATAATTTCTAGCCTCGTCTCTTATAACTCTCATCAACTCCATACCAGTATAATCACCGGCGGAATGAAGCCTGTATCGGGATGTGCCTCCACCAGGAAGCTCAACGAACTCACCGTCATCTTCTCTATCATACATGATCCCCAGGTCTTCATGCCAATCTATAATCTTGGGGGCATCCATCGTTAAGGCTTTTACGAGTTCACGTTTGTTGGTGAAATGCCCTCCACCTATCGCGTCTAGATAATGTTTTATGGGTGAATCGTCTTCTTTGTCTGCTGCTTGAATACCACCCTGAGCCATCATACTGTTGGAGTCACCATGTCTAAGCTTCGTGGAGATGAGTATATCTTCAGGGTCTATACCTTCATAAACTGACCATAAAGCTGCAACAGTACCTGCGCCTCCACCACCTATTATAAGAACATCTACATCGTAATCTATCTCTGTAAGATCAATATCTGAAGGATCGATTATACTGTGAGCTCTCAGTAACTTTGAAAGCTCTGTAGGTACCTTTTTACCTTTACTTGGACCTATCTTCAGAGTATCCTTACCTTCCTCTTTGTAATCTGGGTGGAAATTATTCAAAACTTCATCAGCTTGATCAGGGCTCATCCTTTCGGGGGTCTTATCGACTCTTTCAGCTCGTGTTTCTTCAACCTTCTTGATCGATTCGTCCATATAATCTGGATAACCACTAGACATCTCTATCCCTCCTCCTTGATATCTCTTGTATCATAGGTCTCCTTCAACTCTTCAAGTTCCATTTCAATCATCTTTTTCATCTCCTCATCGTACTTTCCTTCTTCTATCTCTTTTACACGCTTCTCAAGATCTTCACTATTCTCATCGATGTATCTTCCAGTGATCCTCCTTGCAAGTTGTGCAAGGTGATAATGCTTGATATCAGCAGGACATCTTATAGAACAGAGACCACATTGAATACAGTCGAAGGACAGTTCTGCACATCTTTCGATATCTCCACGCAGAGCTGCTTGTACGTAATCCATCACTTCGA
>CAZEXI010000014.1:0-42284 GCA_964516805.1 uncultured Thermoplasmata archaeon | reverse complement strand
TTAGAAGCTATAAAGTCAAATAAACAATCTTACCCGTTAAAATATCTTTCAAGATCATCCATATCCATCAGATGAATATTTTCTTTCTCGTTGCTTTCCAATCCTTTTTCAAACCCAGATTTAGAAAATATTATGAACTCTTCTTCCTCCTCTTTCCAATCAACGAACCCAGATTTTTTCTTCAATTTGTTCAGTAAACTCCATCCTACTGGATTCTCGCTCCATTTACATTCTCCATAAATAATCCTTTTATCTTTTTTATCCATACCAACTACATCGATCTCTCTTCCTTTTCCCCACCATCTTCCAACTTCATCCCATTCACTTCTAAGATATTCTCTACAAATATCTTCAAAAACGAATGAAAAATGTCTTTTCAAGTTCTCTTTCTCATTTTCTAAAACCTTCTCTATCTTTCCTTCTTCAAGCATACTTTTGTTTGGATAGATGAATTCAAACCAGAAATCATAGTAATTATCCGTAAGCTTATACAAAGCATTTCTACTTTCTTTTGTTTGAGTCACAGGAAATTCTTTCTCAATTACATGTAATTCTCTTAGATTTTTCAGGTACTGGGAAACCTTAGACTTACTAAATCCAGATCTATTACATATTTCACCATATTTCGTGTTTCCTTCAGCTATAGCCTGAAGTATCGAAAAATAATTAGCAGGTTTTCTAACCTCTTGAACTAGCAGATTTTCCGCTTCCTCATACAAGTAAGTACCTTTTGACATGACTTTATTTTTTATATTCCATTCAGCTGACTTTTTATTATCCATCATATTCAAGTATTGAGGGATTCCATCTAAGACCGAATAAAATTTTAATCGATCTTCGAAATTTTTTTCTGGGAAGAATTCACATAATTGACCATAATTGAAAGGTTTTAATTTCCACTGTCCAGTTCTTCTTCCATATAATGGACTTTTATAACCTAAAACGTGAGTCTCCATCATACCAATCGAAGATCCACATAAGATCAAAGTCACTTTCTCATCCTTTAACACTTCATCCCATATCTTTTGGAAAATCGACGGTATAGCCTTGTTTACTTCTATAAGGTAAGGAAATTCATCGATAGCTATGGTAATATGATCATCTATACGCTTGAAAAATTCTTCAAAAAGTTCCTCCCAATCTTCAAATTCTATCTTACCGAATATATCATCTTCAAGATATTCCATCATCTGTTTTTGTAGATCCCTTAAATTATCTCTTTCTGGTTTTTTTGTTGCTAAAAAATAGATGTGATCTTTATTTTTACTAAACTCTTTTATCAATTCAGTTTTCCCAACCCGCCTTCTGCCATAAAGCACTAATAGATTTTTTCCAGTTTGGCTGTTATTCTGCATCCAAGATAACTCTTTGTTTCTATCGATGAATTGTTTAGACATGATTATGATAATCGTAGTTAAACAATTTAAGCTTTTTCCTTATAAACCTAACTTATTATTCTTATAAAAAAACTAGTATTACGGTAACCGTAATATTTTACCTCATAAAATCTCGGTAACCGAAACATCCAACTTCACACTTGCTCAGATCTTCTCCTTTATAAAACCTGAGGAAACCATTATAAAGGAGCACCTTTTTCAAAAAATCGTTATGAAGATTTCAGTTGTGATACCAACGATGAATGAAGAGGAATCCATCGGTCAGGTCATTGAAGAGATAGATGAGGCTCTATCCGGTAGAGATTATGAGATAATGATTGTAGATACCGAATCTACCGATAAAACAAGAGAGATAGCTCGATCCATGGGGGCAAGGGTTGTAGATGAACCAAGAAGAGGTTATGGTCGAGCTTACAAGACTGGCTTCGAAGAAGCCGATGGAGATATAATCGTTACCTTAGATGCTGATTGTACTTATCCTCCAAGCAAGATCCCTCAGATGCTCGTTATGATCGAAGAAGAGGGATACGAGTTCATAAGCACTGATAGATTATCAAATATCGATTCTGAGGCAATGAGTCTGGTACATCGTTTTGGAAATTGGACTTTAAAAACTACCATGAACCTTCTTTTCCGTACTCACGTCAACGATTCCCAATCGGGTATGTGGGCATTCAGAAAATCGTCTTTACAGCACATGAATGTCACCAGTGATGGTATGCCTTTCTCTGAAGAGATAAAGATCGAAGCCATCAAGAAGGGTTTGAACTTCGATGAGATCCCTATCAATCTAAGACCAAGAAAAGGAGAGGCGAAGATAAGGTCTTGGAAGGACGGCTTCAAGAACTGGATCTTCCTGTTCAAAAAGCGTTTTGGG
This sequence comes from uncultured Thermoplasmata archaeon, assembly GCA_964516805.1. Taxonomy (GTDB): domain Archaea; phylum Thermoplasmatota; class Thermoplasmata; order Halarchaeoplasmatales; family Halarchaeoplasmataceae; genus CAYSTL01. The sequence continues at coordinate 40,010 of CAZEXI010000014.1, read as the reverse complement.
TTAGTGTGAAATCATGAAGAAAATCAAGATATCTCCGTCACTGCTTTCAGCTGACTTTTCCTGCCTAAGAGAGTCAGTAGAGGCAGTAGAAGACGCTGAATGGCTTCACCTAGATGTAATGGACGGTCATTTTGTACCAAATATAACTATCGGTCCATGTGTTATCGGTGCTTTAAGGAGCTCTTCAGACCACATTTTCGATACACATCTGATGATATCTAATCCAATAGATTACATAGAACAATTCGTCAGCTGTGGTTCTGATATCATCACAGTACATGCAGAAGCTGAAAACGATCTAAAAAAAATCATCAAAGAGATCAAGAGCTACGATAATATCAAAGCCGGTGTCAGTATCAATCCAGGGACAGAGTTGGATCAAATCAAACATGTATTACCAGATATAGACCTTCTACTGATAATGACTGTAAATCCGGGCTTCGGTGGACAGGGATTCATGCATGAAGTCGTACCGAAGATAGCAGAAGCAAGAAAGATCATAGATGAAAACGACTACGATGTGGAGATATCCGTCGATGGTGGAGTATCACCAGAAACAGCTCCTGAAGTAGTAGAAGCTGGCGCTGATATACTGGTAGCTGGATCAGCTATTTTCGGTGGAGATCCTGCTGAAAATGTAATAAAATTAAGAAAGGCTGGAGAAGAAGTGCTCAAGGAATAGCATCAACGTTCCCAAGGAAATCTCCTGTCAAAGAATCTACTTAACAAATCTGGATACTTTTTTATAACTTCATTTCCCTCAAATATACACATATCTTCAGGTATCAAAGGAGTTATCCTGCTTCCCAGGTTGATATGTTCTGCAGTGTATTCTACCACATCTTTTACATGAACGTACTTACGCTCTCTATCTACCATCAATCTTCCATCCTCGATATATACATCTGAACCATATTTTTCCCTGAAGTTCTCCGTATGTCCGCTCCAAACCGGTGGACCCATGTGTTTCTCGATATCAGGCAGTCTCTCACTTTCCAATTCAAAGATCAGTACCAGTTCATCCTCTTTAACGTAATATTCACTGTGTAAAACATCGAACTCCTTATCTTCAAGCTGCTTCAAAATGTTCCTTTCAGCTTTCTGCACCTGAGGATAAAGGTTGTCTTCCACTACATCAGGTCTTGGTAATATCACGGAGGTCAGATAAGTACCTCTCATCTTATACATATCTAACAAATCTACTACATCTCTTACACCGATATCGTTAGGTAAAAAGAACCTACGGTTTTTATCTTCTAAATATCTCTTTGCAGCGTATATAAAATAGGTCATATTTTCTTCCGAAAGAGCAGAAGCCACATTCCTCTGGGGATCTGTTGGATCTATCACTACAAATGGCTCACCGAATCCCCGATCGCTGCCGATCAGTTCTATCCTTTCACCGATCTCCCACTCTTGACTGGCCTCTAAAACATTGATGAAAGAACCATCATGATGAACTAACAATTCACAAAGATAACCAGAAAAACCTCTTACTTTTGTTTCAGCACTGTAGGCTCCGATCCCTTTCAAAAATCCTTTCAATAAAACAACTTCGTCCTTCTCCTCTTCTGATAAATTATCCATTATATATTCAGTATGCAGCGGAGTCCTATCCACTGATGTTATCAGCCCTTCTCCTTCAGTTATCTCGTAACAAGGAACTATATCAGATTTGAAACCTTTATACATGCCGTGAATATATGGATGCTCAGCGTATCTTTCCACTGGATCATCTAGGACTTTTCTTCCTATTTGTAGAGCTATCTTTTCCATCTCACTCCGTGAAGTTTCTCTAGGAAACTTGATAAACATGTCTATATCCGGTTCTCTAAGGAATGTACCTTTGGCCACCGAACCAACCAGTTCAGGTTCGAATCCGTATCCATTCTCTTCTTCGATCTTATCCAATTCTTCATACAGATCATCAACAACATCTTCAACTGATTCTATTATATCTTCAGTAGGCTTGAGTTCTTCTAGTATCTTTTCTTCGAATTCTTCTGTCATCGAATCCTTATTTTGAGTATCTTTTAAAAGCTTATCCGTATAAAGAAGAGAAAAGTTTTTTATGCTTCGCTATATGCGCCTAAACGGTGCGCAGATGGTCGAAGAAAACGAAATGTTAGAATTTTTAGGTGTGGACAGTGTTGAAGAACTCTTCGCCGACATACCTGAAGAGATAAAAAGTGACCTATCATTAGAAGAAGGTAAATCAGAGATGGAAGTCGTTAACAAGGTCAAGAAAAAATTATCTAAAAATGTTAACCAGGATGAGATATCATCCTTCATCGGCGGTGGAATCTACAGGCATTACATTCCAGCAGCCGTTAACGAAGTCATAGGCAAATCAGAGTTTTACACATCATACACTCCTTATCAAGCAGAGGTATCACAGGGGATGCTTCAATCACTTTTCGAATATCAAAGTCTTATATGCGAACTCACAGGCATGGATGCAGCCAATACAAGCATGTACGATTATTCAACTGCATTCGCTGAAGCGGTCTTGATGTCTATAAGGGTTGGAAAAGGTAATAAATTCTTGGTACCTGAGAACATACACTGGGATAAAGATTCTGTACTTAAAAATTATCTCAGAGGTAACGATATAGAGATAGAACATGTAAAATATGATGAAAAAACAGGATGTATCGATATCGAGGACTTCAAAAGTAAAGTCGATGATGATCTCCTTGGCTTCTATGTAGAATCACCGAATTTCTTCGGTGTTCTTGAAGAAAACCTGGATGAGTTGAAGAAAATAAAAGAAGATAAAGATGCGATATTCGTCGCTGGTATCTCACCATTATCACTATCATTGTTAAAACCACCGTCTGAATGGGGTGCAGATATAGTTGTAGGAGACAGTCAGGCTTTAGGTATACCCGCTTCTTTTGGTGGACCAACAGTAGGTATCTTCGCCTGTAAGAAGAGATACATCCGTAAGATGCCTGGGAGGATAATAGGTGAAACAGAAGATGCTGATGGAAAAACAGCTTACTGTATGACCCTTCAGACCAGAGAACAGCATATCAGGAGGGAGAGAGCAACATCCAACATATGTACCAATCAATCATTGATGGCTTTAGCTTCAGCAGTTTACATGTATGTGAAAGGAGGTAAGGGGTTAGAAGAGCTGGCTAAGCAAAATTATGAAAAATCGCATGAGGTTGCTGAAAAGATAGATGAACTTGATGGATATGAAGCACCTTACTTCGATTCACCCTTCTTCAACGAATTTTTAGTTAAAACTCCAGTAAAGGCTGATGAGATAATAGAAAAGGCTTCTAAAAAAGGAATTTTGCCTGGTATCGATATCAGTAAAGAAGATAAATTTGCTGATATGGAAAATACCCTGCTTTTATCCGTCACCGAGATGAACGATGAAAGTGAGATCGATGAATTGGTCGATATTTTCAGGGAGGCGAAAGAATGAATTCTGAATATCATCAAGCTAAATATCCTGTTCATCTACTGATGGAGCATTCTGAAGAAAGAGAAATAGAAGATAATCCTTTACCTGATCATATGGCAAGAGAAGAAGCTCCTAAGATCCCTGATGTACCTGAAAACGAAGTTGTTAGACATTTCAATCGTTTAGCCCAGATGAATTACGGTGTCGATACTGGTTTCTATCCACTAGGGTCATGTACAATGAAATACAATCCAAAATATTCTGAAAAATTGGCTGGATTACCTGATGCTACTGATATACATCCGTACCAGCTAGAAGATATGAATCAGGGCACTCTAGAGATCATGTATGAACTCCAGAAGATGCTCTCAGAGATAGGTGGTATGCACTCTACCACTCTGCAGCCTGCAGCAGGAGCTCAAGGTGAGATAACCGGTTTGATGATAGTTCATCAATATCATGAAGATAATGGTGAAGGAGAAAGAAATGAGATAATCTTACCGGATACAGCACACGGTACCAATCCAGCAAGTGCTTCGATGATGGGTTATAAGATAGTAGAGATACCATCTGATGATGGATGTGTCGATCTTGAAGCTCTAAAAGAAGCAGTAAGCGATAAAACAGCTGCATTCATGTTGACCAATCCCAACACACTGGGATTATTCGAAGAAGACGTTACAGAGATCGCTGAGATAGTTCATGAAGCTGGTGGATTACTGTATTACGATGGAGCTAACCTTAACGCTGTGATGGGTAAATCGAAGCCAGGAGACATGAACTTCGACATCATGCACTTCAATCTACACAAAACATTCAGTACACCACACGGTGGAGGCGGACCAGGTTCTGGTCCAGTGGGTGTTACCGAAGAGTTGAGTTCCTATCTGCCAGTCCCAGTTGTAGAAAAAGATGATGGTAAATACACACTCAAATACGACCTGGAGAACTCTATCGGTAAAGTCAAAGGCTTCTATGGTAACTGGATAGTACTGCTGAAGACTTACGCTTATATACTAAGTAACGGAAAAGATGGTTTAAGAGAAGTTTCTGAGAGAGCTGTACTGAACAGCAACTACCTGAGAAAAAGGTTGGAAGATGTTCTAGACTTACCTTATAAATCACTGAGAAAACACGAATTCGTTCTTTCAGGAGACAAGCTGAAAGATAAAGGTCTTAAAACTGTAGATCTTGCAAAAAGACTGCTAGATTACGGTCTTCATGCACCTACAGTATACTTCCCGCTTATCGTCAGTGAAGCACTGATGATAGAACCTACAGAGACAGAAAGAAAAGAAACACTCGATAGATATGCAGATGTCATAGAGAAGATAATGGAAGAAGATCCAGAGATTCTTCATGATGCACCCCAGAACACAGCTGTAAAGAGAGTTGATGAAACTAAAGCGATAAGAGACCGTGTACTGAGCTACAAATTAAGAAAATAAAATAAGTGTCATACAACTCTTTGAAGTATACTAAAAATCAATAAAATATACTTTTTTTATTTTTTTAAAACACACTGGTTTTAAATACCTAATGAGTAAATTATATATGTATCCTCTATAATGTTATTCGCGACTAGAGTAGTATTTATGCTACTCTAATGGAGGAAAGAATTATGAAAGCAAAAAAAAGCGGAAAGATTTTTTCTGTTCTAGTCGTAGGACTTTTAGTCCTTTCGGTCTTAACAGCAGCAGCATCTGCTGTTGCTGCAGAACAGAGTAATCCTGTTACAACCTCAGCAGAAGAGGAGAATACAGCAACACAGGAAACTACCATTAATGATGCTAAACTAAGTGAACTTAAAGAAATAAAACAGAAACTTTTGAATAAAGCAGAAAAGAATGAACCACCAAAAAGAAAATTGGATATGGTTCCTGAAGAACAATTGGATATTTTGAAAGGTATTTCAAACCCATCAGCCAATAATGCACTAAAAACTGATCCTTATACAAAGGACCAACATCAAGTGAGTGAAGTGCATGACATGGGTATAGAAGGAGAAAATGTAAAAGTTTCCTTCATGGATACCGGTTTTGACATGGCACAACCTGATCTAAGAGGAAAACATGCTGTTTTCCATTATGATTCAAGCATGCCAAACTATACAGAACAATACGATGGACATCCAATAGCTTACGATGCTACATCCATGGCTGATTATGTTTATGACGGAGAAGTAGGTCCAAACAGCTGGTACGTAAATACATCCTATTCAGCTATAGCTCATGACACAACAAACAGGGGTATGATAGCTCAATATGAAGCAAAACCACCAGCACATAGCATATATCAATTACCTTCATCAGTAGAAGATGGTGAAGAAGTAAGATTTGGCCTACATCCAGATCAAAAATTGTTGAGTTGGTATGGTGAAAAACCAGCAGTACTACTTACTAAGAATGATACAACAGATCAATGGACAAAACTTTACACTGACCTTGACAACGATAGAAGCTTTAGGGATGAAAACCCAGCTTGGATAAACGGAACTGACAGAGATTCTGAATGTATTAGCCAAGATATTGATGGCGATGGAATAGCTGATATATCTGGCGGTATGGTTTATTTCATGTCCAATAAGAACGAGTCTGGCGAAAATATGCCTATACCATATTCACAGAACTTTAGATCTGCAATGAATAAAGTGATAAGCTTAGAATTCTTTGGTGTTACACCTGATTACTTCGAAACGTATCTTGGTGTAGATGCTTGGTCATTTTTAGGCCTACCTGAACCAAATACAACAGCAGAACCAGGAGACCTTGTTTGTTTGATGGGTGATTACAATTCACAAGGGTCCTATGGTGCCCACGGTACCTGGACAGCAACAGCAGTAGCTGGACAAGGAGTAACTGGTGTACCTGGTAGTGATGTACCACCAAATCCTTCCGGAGGAACTGGACTTGTACAAGGTATGGCCCCAAATGTTGATGTGATACCGATGGGACATTTCTTCGATTATCCAGCTAATACACTTGCATCATTTGATGTTCCATATTCTGCAACAATATTCGCTGCAGAAGGTTACGATGGAGATGTTTCCACTCATTCAGACCAAGCTCAGATCGCTTCAAGCAGCTTCGGTAACAGCAATCCTATAAATGTCGGAGGCTATTATTCCAAAGATAGATTTATGGACTGGGTAGGTACCCAATATACAACAAATACTTTGTATGTTAACTCCGAAGGTAACGAAGGAAGCGGTTTCGGAACTGAAGGATCACCAGCAGGTGGTCAAGGAATACTATCCGTTGGAGCTAATACCAACCAATACTACAGAGTAGATGAATGGTATGAATATGACCAAGGTCCAAATCCATGGTATGGAGAAGTTGCTGGGATGTCCAGTAGAGGACCTGATGCAATAGGTGCTCACGGCCCAGATATATTAACAAATGGTCAATTTGGTTATGGTGGAGATCCACTTAACAACCATGCATTTTCTGAAGGTCACTTCCAGGGTAACAATTCATGGTACCTATGGTCCGGTACAAGCTTGGCATCACCAAATGCAGCAGGTATTGCAGCATTAGTTTACCAAGCTTATTATGAAGCACATGGTGTTAGACCAACTGCTCAACAAGTCAAGGAACTAGTAATGCAAGGTGCTGATGATATACAAAATTCAGCGTTTATCCAAGGTCCAGGTATGGCTAATGCTTTAAAATCAGTACATCTCGCTCAAGAGACAGGTGTTCTATCATCCACATCACAATGGAGACCTGGAACAAACCCGACAACGGATACATCCACACCACAAAGTGTGAACATGATGAAACCAGGTGAATCCGTTACAGATACGTTCGAACTTGAAAACAGAAACATGACAAATGGTGTTGACTATTCAATAACAGCAAATCATCTATCACATGCTGGTTCAACAACATTAACCATTGAAAGCGGTACTGCAGAGCGTGAACCATTATACATGATAGATTCAACAGGAATCTACAGATTAGAAATGGTAAGTGAAGGTAACTATTCAATCAATGCTACACAGGTAGCAGAATTAGATGCACCAAATGCAGATCTTTACAGATTCGGTGCCCATACACCATATGATAATCTAGGCAGTACCTCACTCGTCGAGTATTATGACTGGACTGATGTCAATGGAGATGGAGCATACAACGGAACACTAGAAAGAAACAGAATAACATACAACTACGCAGCTGATGGAACATATTCACCAGATCAAACCAGTAGTTACAGTTCGATTCACGAACCTATGAGCAGATCACATGACGGTATAATAATCGGCATTAGAAATATTGCAGGAAGCTCATTCCAATTTAATCTAACTATAGATCAATACAACCAAGAAACTTGGGACTGGGTATCTGTCACCAATAACGCAGGTACAATCGTAGGCGGAAGCTCGGTCGAATATAATTTAACAGCTGAAGTACCAGCAGATGCACCTAAAGGATTCTATACTGGTAAAGTGATGATAGAAGATACAACAAATGGTGCAATGCATACAATACCAGTAACTATCACAGTTGGACAAAATTACTCAGGTGCAGCAGCAGAGCAATTAGACATGAAATTCGGAGCAAATGACGGTAACTATGACAACGAAGATGGAATTTACAGAAACGATCAAGTTCTAGGTAGTTGGGGCGGTACATACCCAAGAAGTGGTGATTGGAGATACTATTACTTCCAATTGGAAAGTGGTACAGACAGTCCTGTAGCTTTGAATCTTAACTATGACAGAGCAAATAGTGACGTCGAAGCATACTTATTAGGTCATAATCCATCAGATTGGGTAAATCTAGATAAAGATCCATATAGCTATATGAATCCACTTAGATATGGAGCATATACATTAAATGTACTAGCAAGCACTGACAATGTAGCAGGCTCTGTTGGTACTGTTACTGATAGCTCATTGAATGCAGGCATGTACATGATAGCTGTACATAGTCACCAGATATCTGGTATGGATAATTTCCAAGAATTCAGCGGCCAAGTTTACACCGTTGGTGATATGTACACACCATCATATACAGGTGAATTTGAAATTTCTTCAATGGCTGATTACCAAGAATATTCCTCTGGTGAATTACCAGTCGTTGTAAACCCTGACTTCAACGCAGATCCAGCTTCATTATTAAAAGCACCACCATCACTGAGTTCAACCGAAATATGGACAGGAACAGTAGATTCAGGTAATATGGGATATAGTAAAGAAGTATTCGTCAAGCAAGCAACACATAAAAAATTAACATTGATAGATGTAGAAACAATTGATATTTCCATAATCGATACCGCTGCAAGTGATTTAGATATGGCACTGTTGAAAGATGCCGATGGTGACGGAGAACTAACGATGGCAGATACATTAGTTGCTGAATCTGGTACCGAAGGATCTATGGAACATATTAATTATGCTCCATCAGATGGAATATATTGGATAGCAGTTAACCCATACACCGCTTCAGCAGGTCAAACATTTGATTGTCGAATAGTACAAAACTTCGCAGCATCCGGAGTCGAATGGAGCATAGATGATATGCCAAGTTCCTTCACAGCTGGTGAAGGTTATCAATTTAACATAACATATCAATTACCAGCACAGCAAGGAGGATACAGCTCATGGATGTCACTAGGACGTGAAGACTTCAATTGGGGATATATTCTAGAACCAGAGATTAGATTGATAGACAAAATGCCAGGTAGCTTAAACCTAAATGAAGAACAATCAACAATGTCCATACAATCATTGGACGATAAGATTGTATTTGATTACAGCGATCCTAATTTCTACAGCAGCTTGAACTACGCTACTACTACTTTCTATGTTGATGGCGAACCAGTACCATCTGATATGATTTCAGTAGACAAGATAAGTGAGCAGATAATGTTACATGGATACGATCTTCCAGATGGTGTCCACACATTAGTAGCAGAATGTGAAGATGGTGGAGGAAACGTAATAACATCTGATCCAATCGAATTTGAAGTCAATAGTGATTTAGGTGTTGAACTAAGTGTCAATCCAATACCAGAGAAGACAAACAGTCAGATTATAGATGTTTCCGGTACAACAACACCTGGAGCAGATGTCGAAGTCGTAGTAACCTCTACAGGTGAATCGTACGACATGATAGTCAATGAGGATGGTACCTTCGTAGGTCAAGTACTATTACCAGAAGGTAGAGAAGTCCTTGACATAGTAGCTTCAAATCAATTTGGCGCAAAGAAGGTTGTCAAAAGAACTGTAGTTACTGACATAACCGCTCCAAGCATATCAGTTAGTTCTTATCCATCTGAAGTACATTCCGACACAGTAACCATATCTGGTACAGTTGGTGAGATGGCTACCATATATGTAGGTGGTCAATTGGCTAACGCCTCTTCATACTCATTCCACGCAAACGTCGAACTAGCAGAAGGCTCAAACGACGTATTGGTACTTGCAGAAGATACAGTAGGAAACATCAATGAAAAGATTGTATCGATAACTTACACACCAAACTATGCTACTGAACAAAATCTAGATGACGTTTCTGAGAAATTATCAAGTGATATGTCAACTGTTGAAGGTAATCTAACCGACGAAATGGCAGACATGCAAGATGATTTAACAGACAACATGAACGGTCTAGAAAACACTCTTGACAATGTACAAGATACAGCAAATCAAAACAGACAAAAATTGAGTACTGTTAATGATCAACTTGGAGACACAAAGACACTCCTAACCAACACAAGAAATGCAATAGGACTATTACAAACTAAGAGTGACAACATAAAGAGTGAAATAGATAAAACACAAAGTGACATCAACGACGCTGAAAGCTCCATCAAGGATGATATAAGTGACAGTAGTAAGAACACACAAAACTCTGTTAGATCCGAGAGTGACGATATTCAAAATGAAGTACAAGACAACAACAACAGAATAGGTGATTTAACAATGTACAGTGTAGCTCTTAACGCTGGCCTCTTGATAATACTGATCATCGTTATGGTTATACTTTACATGATGCTCAGTAAAAAGATAGGCGGTGCAGGAGCAGCAGAACCAGTAGAAGAAGAAATCACTGAAGAAGAAGAATTCGGTGAAGAAGAGATGTTCGAAGAACCAGAAGAAGAAGAGATGTTCGAGGAAGAAGAAGAATTCGGTGAAGAAGAGATGTTCGAGGAAGAAGAAGAATTCGGTGAAGAAGAACCAGAGGACATATTCGAAGAGGAAGAAGAAGAATTCAGTGAAGAAGAGTTCCCAGAAGATGAAGAGGAGGAATTCTAAAAACCCCCAAACCTTTTTTCTTTATTTTTAATTTTACTGCTTCTATTTTTCAAAATAATAACTTCTTAAAATTCATAAACCATATATACACTGTAAACCTTCAACAATAGACAATAGAGGCACTATCATGTTGGATATAAAAATACTAGTAAAATTGTCAGACAACAATAATCTAGAAAAAATCAAAGAAAACAGATTATTTCCAATTTTAGATGTCTCTGGATTGACAAATTAGATTTAAACAGATCAAAGGAAATAAATACATAACACAACGAAGATTATAAATTAAAATAAAATATAATATGGAATAATGGAGGAATAAAAAGATGGGTTTCCTTGATTCACTATCATCGTTATTAGATAAAGAAAAAAGAGTAATAAAAAAATCTCATAAATACTTAGATAAAGCTAAAAAATATCACAGCGAGGGTGAACACCAGAAAGCTAAAGATATGTGCGATAAGACCTTTGAATATGCTCATAAGCATGAAAGTACCTTCGAACATGATGATGAAAGACTCTCCAATGTGTTCGATAGACTAGGGTGGTTGTACTACATACTAGGTTATGAGGAGCCAGCACTACAATCAGAAAGAAAAGCGTTAGATATAAACAGATTAAATATAGAAGCTCTCAACCACGAAGCATTGATACTTGCAGAAAAAAATGAAAAAGAAGAGGCTTTGAAGAATCTAGATAATGCAATAGAAGTCGATCCTGAATACAAATACACCTATGGTAATAAAGGAGATATTTTATCAGAGATGGGACGTGAAGAAGAAGCTATTAGAGCTTATGAAAATGCCTTAGATATAGATCCAGACGATATATCATTTTACGACAGGATATTGGAAATCAATCAAAGGGATTCAAAGATATGGGCAGATAAAGGTAAAGCACTGAAAAGAAAAGGTGATTATGAATCAGCTATTGAAGCTTTCAATAAATCTTTAGATATCAATCCCAATGATGAAGAGATCTGGTTAGAAAAGGGACTGACTTTGAGAGAAAAAGACAATCTAAACGATGCTATAGTCTGTTTTGACAACGGTATAGAGACAAACCCTAATTATAAAGAATTATGGTCAGAAAAGAGTTCAACTCTACAGCAATTAGAAAGATATGACGAGGCTTTAGATGCTCTAAACAAGGCTTTGGAGCTAGATCCAGAGGATATAGAGCTATGGAACAGAAAAGGTACCATCCTTTACGAAAATGAAAGATACAATGAGGCCGTTAAAGCCTTCGATAAAGGTCTTTCATTAGATATGGAAGATATAAGGATGCTTAACAAAAAGAAAGAGGCTTTGAAACCTTTAGAGAGGTACGAAGAGATAATCACAGTGAGCGATAAAATCCTTGAAAAGAACCCAGCCGATGCAAGTACTCTATACGACAAAGGCGTTGCTTTACAGAAGATGGAAAAATATAGAGAAGCTATAGAACAGTTTGAGGAAGCGCTATCATACAATCCAAGAGATGTGTACGCATTAGAACACGAAAAGCATATCTACAAAGAGATGGAGCTTTGGGAAAAAGTCATCCGAACTACAGACAGGATAACAGAGATAGAACCTGAAAATTTTGAAGGCTGGTTTGATAAAGGTATGGCTTATCTTAAATCAGACAACCCTTCGAAAGCCTTAGAAAGTTTCAACCAAGCGCTGAAGATCAAAGGATCTGATGTCGATTCATTAGAAGGCAAAAAGAAAGCCCTTATCAACCTTGAAAGACACGATGAAGTCATATCTGTTTGTGATAGGATAATCAGCATGGAGCCGGAGAATGTCGAAGCTTATTTTGACCGGGCTAATTCATACAAATCTAGAGGGGAATATGAGAAAGCAATAAAGGACTATAAAAAAGGACTTGACCTAGAACCTAACAGAGAAGATATGTGGAATGATAAAGGACTCTGTGAATATAATCTAGAAAGATATGAAGATGGTTTAAACAGTTTTAACGAGGCCATCGATCTTAATCCAAATGACAAGAGTTTTTGGAATAATAAAGGACATTGTTTGTACAAACTAGAAAGATACAATGATGCGATCAACTGCTATGACGAAGCTCTCGATATAGACTCAGATGATTACAGGATCTGGTATAGTAAAGGCTTAGCTCAAGAAAAGTTGAATAAATACGAAGAAGCGATTCTATCCTATGAAAAGGCCTTAGAATTAGAACCTGAAAAGGAAAGTATTCTCATGAGCCTTGGTATGGCTCTTAAATGGTTAGGTAGAAATGAGAAGGCCATCGAAAAATTCGATAAGATAATAAGTATAGACCCAAGAAAAAGGGTCACATATATCAAGAAAGGAGATAGCTTAGCAGAAATAGGAAAACATGAGGAAGCCGTGAGTGCATATAACAGGGCACTTGATATGGATAGTAATGATGTTGACCTCCTGCATAAAAAGAAAGAATCCCTGAAGGCTATGAATAGATGGGAAGAAATAAGGAAAACTTCAGAAGATATCCTTGATATCGATTCCAACAATATAGATGCTTGGAGAGATAGAAGTGAAGCTCTCGAAAAGCTTGGTGAACCTGAATCTGCGCTCAAATCTATAAAAAGAGCTTTAGAATTGGATGGATCGATCGGTGATTATCGACAGACGAGGGATATCGTAAAGAAACTGAAACGGTACGATGAAGTGATAAAATATTGTGATAAGATACTGGAAGAAGATGATACTGATTTACAAGCCTGGAAAGACAAAGCGATGGCTTTAAAACACAATGATGAAAGAGAAGAAAGCCTGGATGCTTTGGAAAAAGTATTAGAGCTCGATCCTAAAAACAAAGAGTTCTGGATGCAGAAAGGCATGATCCTTGAACATCTAAAGCAGTATGATAATTCCTTGAGAGCTTACAATGAGGCCTATGATCTTGATGATAAAGATGTGAAGGTCATACATAGAAAAGCTGAAGCACTTAGGAAGATGGAAAGGTACTCAGAGGCTGCTGAATGGTATCAAAAGGCCATCGATCTTAAGCCGGATGATATAGAGTATCTAAACAAGAAAGGCAAGGTATTGATAGAAACAGGGGATTATGAAGATGCTGAAGAACTGTTTGAAAAGTCTTTGAGCATTAGTGATCAAAATGGAGAAACCTGGAAATATAAGGGGTTATTATCCGAAAAATTAGAAAAATATGAAGAGGCCATCTCAGCATTAGAAACTTCAATCAAACTTGATGAACAGGATAAAGATACCTGGACCACTCTTGCCGAGTGTTATGATTTCATAGATAGAAAAGAAGATGCTGTCGAGGCTTATGATGAAGCCATCAATATAGACCCTGAAGATCCAGTACTACGATTCAAGAAAGGCGAAGCCCTCTATGATTCAGGTAAAAAAGAGAATGCAGTAGATAGCTTTAGAGAAGCTGTGAGATTGGACAGAGATTACGAAGAAGCATGGTTCGAGTTGGGCAAAGCCTACGAAGATACAGGAAAGTACAAGCAGGCTATCGAGGCTTATGACAAAGTGATCGGACTCAATCCAGATGATAAATATGCCTGGAATAATAAAGGAAGAGTATTACTGGATATGAATAAATTCAAGAGATCGAGACGGGCTTTCGAAAAAGCCCTCGATATCGATGATGATTTCCAATCCGCTAAAGAAGGACTCGATATCGCTAAAGAAAAGGAGAGGGAAGAAGAGTTAGAGAATTATGCTAAACAAGTATTACAGTACGAATGCAGCCGTAACAAAAGCGTTTCAAAGGAAGAGGCTTTCAAACAATGCGATGTGCCTTACAACTACATAGATGACGTATTCAGGTACATATCTGTCAAAGAGGGAGTTGACCTCGGTTCGCTATCTTCCAGTAAGAAGAACAAGTTAGAGAGAGAATCTAGAAGAGTTATCACCAAATTAGCCCAGGATAATAAATCAAGATTGGTACATGAAGGAATAAGACTCTGCGATATAGTAACCCATACGTCCATGGATATCGAAGAATGTAAAACATTGTTAGAATACATAAAAACAGTAGACGCCATGGATTTATCAGCAGAACAAATTGATAAGGAAACTGAGAGATTATTGAAACATAAAGCACTTTCACTACCACCTGAAAGAAGAGACCTTCTCAGCTTGATGACAAATCTCAACATCGGTATCTACAGAGCAAAAAGGGTACAAGTTGCATTGGAAAAATTCGAAGGAGAAGAGTACCAGCCTCCAAAAACGAAGATATCCGGTCTTGTTAGAGAAGAACCCGAGAGAAAGATAAAAGAGGAAGAAAAAGAAGAAAAAACAGTGATGAAAAAGGCTGAGAAAAAAGAAGAGAAAGAAGAAGAGGAAACTGCTGAAAAAGAGAAAGAAGACGAAGAAGACAACAGATGCTATTACTGTGGTAAGAAAACTGATTACAAGCACGACTGCGGTACCCTACCTCTATGCTCTAGATGCGAATCTGAACATGCTGGTGAGATCTGTCCAGACTGTGGTGAAGTCATCGGAAAAGCAGATGTAGAAAAGGACGATATGAGATTGTAAACAAATTAATAAACTTTCTCTTATTTTTATAAAGTTCTCCCAGAAGAATTAAATAATATCCCATTTGTTCGTTCAATTCGATGACTAAGTTGGTAATTTGTGAGAAAAACAGCGCTGCATCTAGAATATCATATCTACTCTCAGATGGTAATCAAGAAAAAAAATACTACTACAAGACTCCATATTACAAATTTAATAGGGATGGAGAAGATTATATAATCGTTCCACTGAGAGGACATATTGTAAATTATGATTATCCCGAGGAATATAACGATTGGCAGGGTGTTGATGAAGAAGAATTGATCTGGATTGAACCTGAAAAAGAGATCAAATCGAAAAGCATTGTCAATTTATTAAAAAATAAAGGGGAAGATGTAGACGAAATAATAGTAGCTACTGACTTCGATAGGGAAGGTGAATTGATCGGTCTCGAAGCTGTTAGATTTATATCTGACGCCTTTGAAACTAAAGATGTAAAAAGAGCAAGATTCAGCTCGATATCTAAAAGAGAGATAGAAGAGGCTTTTGATAATCTTACAGAAGTAGACATAAAATTGGCTGAATCCGCTGAGACCAGGCAGTTAGTTGATCTAGCCTGGGGAGCTGTTTTGACCAGATTCTTATCGAAGACTTCAGGTCAGTATGGAAAAAATTTTCTGTCAGTCGGTAGAGTCCAGAGTCCTACACTGGCAATAGTTGTTGATAGAGACCACGAGATAGAGAATTTCGAACCTGAAACATACTGGAAGATTACAGCTGAATTAGAAAAGGATTTCGAATTCCGAGCTAGCTATGAAGAAAGTCGTATATGGGATAAAGACGAAGCTGATAAGATATACAAAAAAGTGGATAATGCTAAACATGCTGAAACTACAGAATTTGAAGAGGAAACAAAAAACGACTACCCACCTATACCATTCAATACGACGTTATTTTTAGCAGATGCAAACAGATTGGACATGAGTCCTGCTCAGGCCATGAGGACCGCTGAGGACCTTTATACAGCTGGTTGGATATCATACCCAAGAACAGAAAACACAGTCTATCCTAAAAGCCTGTATCTTGAAGGTCACCTTAAAAAATTCCTAGATTCCGAACTTTCAGATGAAGTTGAAGAGATACTTGAGCAGGATAAGATATGGCCAACAAAAGGTAAGAAACAGACTACTGATCATCCACCTATACATCCAATCAAACCTGCCACTAAAGACGATCTGCAAGGTAGAAAATGGAAGGTCTATGAACTGATATTGAGAAGATTTATGGCTACGCTTGCACCGATGGGAAAGGTACAGTTAAGAAACGCTGATTTTGATATAAACGGAGAGAAATTTGAGAGTAAAGGCAGGGAGATAGTAGAGAAAGGCTGGAGGAAGTATTATCCTTACTACAAATCAAAAGAAACTAAGATACCAAAATTAGAGATCGGTGAGCTAGTTGACGTTACAGACGTTATGCTTGAAGAGGACCAAACTAAACCTCCTAGAAGGTACCACCAGGGTAAACTCGTTCAGATGATGGAAGATAAAGGTCTAGGTACTAAAAGTACAAGGCACGGTATCATACAGAAACTCTACGATAGAGACTTCATCAGTGGTAAAGTCCCAAGATCAACACTTACTGGTAAAAGTGTTATCGACACATTAGAAAAGCACGCTGATATGGTAACCAAACCAGAGATGACCAGAACCTTAGAGGAAGACATGAAAGACATCGCTGAAGAAGAGATCGAGATGGATGATGTTATAGAGGAATCTAGAGAGATGCTGGAGGATGTATTAGATTCTCTCAAAGATGATAAAGAAGAGATCAGCAAAGAATTGAAACAATCTTTGTCCGAACAGCGTTCTCTTGGTGAATGTCCTGAATGTGAAGATGGAACTCTCATGGTTAGAAAATCCAAAAGGGGAAGGTTCGTTGGATGTTCCAATTATCCTGATTGTAAAAACACCTATTCTATACCTAGATCAGGTAGGTTGAAACCGACTGATGAAAAGTGTCCTGAATGTGGTGCTCCGATAATCAAAGTTTATCATAGAGGAGATACGGAAGAACTCTGTACAGATGTGAACTGTAAATATTCAAAGGATCAAAGATATCGTGGTAAATGTCCTGAATGTGGTGGAGACATGATCGAGATGAGGTCTTACAGAGGAAACAGATTCTTAGGATGTTCTAACTATCCTGACTGCGATAACACTTATCCGCTCCCACAAAAAGGTAAGATCATCTATGAAGGTGAAAAATGTGACAACTGCGGTGCTCCTTTACAAAAATTGATAATGAAAGGAAAACCACCTTGGGAATTCTGTCCTAACCCAGAATGTGAAGATAATGAATTAAAAAATAGAAAATAGTTTAATCTATAATCTACGGCTTTCTTTAGCTTTCATTCTAAGATTTTTATGACCGCACTTTCTGCATTTGGTAGCTCTCACGGGATTCTTGGCGTGACAGTCCATGCATACCTTTTTATCTAGTAATCTTTTTTCAGCTTCAGGAAATCTTGCCATTATAACACCTTTAACAAAACAGAATCAATAGCTTCTACTATATAAATCATTAGGTGGGTAAAGATTAATATTATATTTCTCGATTATGCAACCATGAGTCAAAAGGTAAAATACTGGAATGAGATGTGTATGAGTGATTTTAAAGATATAGAAAATACAATCTTGTTCATTCCGGTCGGTATAAGCGAAGGACACGGTAAACATCTACCCACGGGTACTGATACATTCCAAGGAGAGTATGTTACTGAGAGGGTTTGTAAAGAACTGGATAAAGATACTATAATCGCTCCCACACTTAATTACAGTAGATGCAGAGCTACGGAACATCTACCAGGAACGTTGTCTGTATCATTCGATTCTGTAAGAAATATCGTTTATGACATCTTAAATAGTGTCTGTGAACAAGGATTTAGAAATATAGTCATAATTTCCGGACATGCAGGTAGTTCTCATATGAAGGCATTAGAATTGGCATGTGAGCAAGCACTTGAAGAGTATGATGTCGATATACTGCTGTTATCAGATTACTATTTTGCCTATGATTTTAAAGGAGAAGAGGTGCCTGAAACAGATGGTCATGGAGGACAGATCGAGACTTCAAGAATCTTAGATATAAAAGGAGGCCTTGTTAAAGAAGATAGACCAAATATAACTATAGATTATCCCAAACATAAAGTGATAAGAGACTACAGTGAGTACTTGACCGACGGGATGCGTGGAGATGCTTCTGTAAGCAGTAAAGAAGAAGGAAAGAAGATAAATGACTATGTCGTAAAAAAAGTTGTTGAGCTTGTTAGAAAAAATTTCTAATCGAATACAATAAATAACCATATTCCAATTGTGGTCTAGATATCATGAATCTTGAAAAGAGAAACGCTGGTTGGAGAGCAGCAGAATACGTTGAAGAAGGCATGGTCATAGGTCTCGGGACTGGTTCCACGGCCAAATACGCTGTCGAAAGAGTTGGTGAAAGGGTCGAAAAAGAAAATCTAGATATAAGATGCATACCAACTTCTGAGAATACAAAAAAACTAGCAAAGGACGCAGGTATACCATTGGTAAGCTTAGATGATGTAGAACGGATCGATCTTACAATAGATGGTGCAGATGAAGTAGGACCAGATAATAACCTTATCAAGGGAGGAGGAGGGGCTCTTCTCAGAGAAAAGATGGTTGCATACAATACAGATACCTATATAGTTATAGTCGATCCATCAAAGATGGTTAAAAAATTAGGTAAAGATTTTGATCTACCAATCGAAGTTGTACCTCTCTGGACTAAAACTACTAGCAGAGCAATAGAGAGATTAGGATGTGAAACTGAACTGAGATCAGAAGACGGTTCTCCCTATAAAACAGATAACGATAACTACATTTTAGACTGTGATTTTGGTCATATCAAAGACCAAAAAGAATTATCTGAAAGACTAAATTCCATACCTGGCGTTATTGAGAACGGTCTATTCATCGATATCGCAGATAAGATCATAATAGGAAAGGAAAAAGGGTTCGATGAAATATCAGTAGATCGAATCGAATAGATCCTTGATTTGATCAAGATTATTTCTTATCTCCTTTATTTTTTTTTCCTCCTCATCCTCTATTTCAGCTAGTACATCTTCTACTGATTGAGCTAATGTATAACCATGTACTGGTCTACCTTTGCCACCTTTCTTTATGTTTCTCTTCTCTACCCATCCTTTTTCTCTTAAATCCTGCATGGCTATCGAAACCTCTGGTTGTCTCAACCGTGTTTCACTCTCTATCTCTCGACTTTTGGTTTCTTCCCGGTTTGCGATAAATACCAGACAAATAGCTGTGTTCTTAGAGAGACCTGTCTCTACCAAATGCTCTACTAACTTTCTTTGATCATCAGATAAATTATTATCATCCATTTCTTACACCTTTTTTAAATTAAATTATCCAAATACTACTATTTATGTCTTTTCTAGAATGCTATTTGATTTAACTTTCATCAGCACTTACTACAGATAGGAGAAATATTATATACTTCTCCCTGAAATTATTCACCGAGCATTATGTTTGACAGAATCCTGATGGCAACGGATAACTCACCCTTGATGAAAAATGCTATCCAATACACAGCAACTTTATTCCCGTACTCAGATTATCACCTGATCAATGTGATAAATACAAGTGACGGAAGCATACCTCAAACTAATTTGATGAGAAAAAGATTAGACAATATATCTCAGGAAGCTCTGGAAAATGGGGAAGAGATATTGAATGAGATGGGTATTTCAGATATTAAAAAGGCTAAACCATCTGGAACACCTTCTAAAGAAATTATGCGGTATGTTAACAATAATGAGATCGACTTATTAGTCATGGCAACTCATTCAAAAACTGGTGCTCAAAAAGTTCACATAGGAGAAACAGCTCTACACTCGTTACAGGTAACGAGTATACCCACTCTAGTTTTAGGCTGTGGTTGCGAGATATCTACACCAAATAAGATATTCAATCCTACAACTTTCAGCAGTTATTCCGTCCACGCAACTATGCTTGCTCTTGAGCTGGCAGAATACTTCGATGCAAAACTTACTACTTACCATATCGGTGACGACGATCCAGGAGCTGCAGCTAGAAGGATCAAAAGGAGAGCTAAAAAAGGCGATATTGATTACCAATTGATTGTTAACAAAGGAGCCTCAGATGAAGAAGTCATCGAAAAATCCAACGAATTCGACTTCATGGTAGGAAGCCGAGGAAGAGGAGGTATCCTCTATAAATTACGTTTTATTTTCCCAAAATTTTCTATGAGCAGCATCGAGAAGGAGCTTATCGCTGAAAGTGAGATACCCTTCTTGATGGTCGGTGACTAAATTGAACATACCTTTAATTGGTTCAATAATTATATTCATTCTAACTTATTATGGAATTATCAGTAAAAAAGTCCACAGAACGATAGCTGCCATGTCAGGTGCTGTCGGGATGATCCTTTTTGGTGTATCTTTAGGTTTTTATGATCCTGGTAGTGCCATAGATTATATCGATTTCAACACTATAGGCCTCCTACTAGGTATGATGATACTAGTTGGTTTACTGGGAGAAACCGGTTTTTTCCGTTATCTTGCAATAAAGACTGCAAAATTATCTAAGGGTAGTTTTTACAGACTTTTGGCATTATTTGTTCTTGTAACTGCATTCACTTCAGCATTTCTTGATAACGTCACCACAGTATTACTGATGGCCCCCGTGACTATAACCATCGCTAAGGAACTCGATATCAATCCCGTTCCTTTTTTGATGGCAGAGGTCATCTCATCCAACATCGGTGGTACCATGACGCTGATAGGTGATCCTCCAAACATCATGATCGGTTCTTGGGGTAACATCCATTTCATTCAATTTATTGTATATCTTGCTCCCATAGTAATAATAGTACTTTTTATAGTTCTTTTAATATTTGAATTGTTGTATCATGATATAATTAATAGAGAAATGGTAGGGTTTGATAAGATAATGGAGATGGACGAGAAAGAAAGCATCACTAACAGACCGCTTCTTTACAAATCACTCTTTGCATTGGTCGTAACCCTAGTTTTGTTCACAGTTCATCATCAATTCCATATACCGCCTTGGGTAGTTGCCATCACCGGTGCTAGTATATTACTTATGCTTTCTTTACCTGATCCAGAGGAAGCTTTAGAGCATGTCCATTGGTCAACTTTACTGTTCTTTGCAGGTTTGTTTATCATAATAGGTGGTTTGGATAATGCAGGGGTTATTAAGATATTGGCTAAAGAGATCGGTGCGGTTAGTGGAGGAAACTTGGTGTTGGCTTTATTCATAGTAGTTATGCTTGGTGGCGCGTTTGCGATGGCTGTTGGTAATATACCTGCTGCTATCATCTTGATTCCAACAGTTGACATATTCATAAGTAATACGAATGGACTTGGAACTGGATACCCGATCAATCCTATATGGTGGGCTTTATCTTTAGGTACATGCTTTGGAGGTAACGGAACACTTATCAGTGCACCAGCCAATCTAATCGTATCTAATATCTCAGAAAAGATGGGATATCCTCTGTCATTTAGAAAATTCACTAAAACATCATTACCTATTACTGTCTTTGTATTGTTCCTTTCCTTCGGTCTTTTATGGTTCTTCTATGTCGTTTTATTATAAGGGAAGTTAATCAGAAACTGTAAATATATCCTCTTTTTATGAGCAAAAATAAGGTTTCATTTGGTTCTATTATAATAAGAACTTCAGCTATTTCGAATAAATATAAACTATTAATTATAATATAAGATAGTAAATATGATTGGGATAAAATGAATCTGAGCAGCCATCTACCCGAAATAATCTCACTAGCAATTCTAATAGTTACCTATTTGATGGTAGTTAGCGAAAGAATCAACAGAACCATAGCAGCTGTTCTTGGTGCTGTGATGATGATAATAATAGGATTGGGTATGGGATTCTTTGATCAGACAGAGGCCCTTCAAGCTATCGACTTGAAAACCATAGGGCTTCTTTTTGGTATGATGATCCTTGTTGGTATCATGGGTGAGAGCGGTATTTTTGAATACGTCGCTTACAAGACTGCGCAAACTTCAAAAGGTAGTTTTTATAGGTTGTTGGCTCTATTTATGCTTATAACAGCTTTGAGTTCAGCTTTTCTGGATAATGTTACAACCATATTATTGATGATACCTATCACATTTACGATCGCTGATAAATTAAACATAGATCCTAAACCTTTTCTTTTCGCTGAGGTAATGGCCTCAAACATCGGAGGTACAGCAACACTTATCGGTGATCCGCCGAACATAATGATAGGTAGTGCTGCAAACATAACATTTCTCCAGTTCATGCTTTATCTTGGACCGATGATAATAATAGTTTTATTTGTGATAATGCTTTATTTTGAATTGATATACAAAGATAAATTAGAAAGAGAGATGAAGAACTTTGATAAGATCAAAGATGTTGATCCAAAAACTAAGATCAAAGACCCTGTTTTAGCTAAAAAATCCATATTTGTTTTCGGTCTGGTCATAATTTTATTCTTACTTCATCACACACTACATCTAGAACCATGGACAGTTGCGATCACAGGAGCAACATTACTTATGGCTCTTACATTTTCTGATCCAGAAGAAGCTGTCTCACATGTGGAATGGCCAACATTACTGTTCTTTATAGGCTTTTTCGTTGTGATAGGGGGTGTCGAAGCCTCAGGCGGTATCGAACTAATAGCTAATGGTTTGGTTTATCTGGGAGGAAATGATCCACTTAGAACTGCTCTGATCGTTATGTGGACCGCTGCTTTGCTTTCAATGATAATAGATAACATCCCGATTACTATGGCACTGATCTCAGCTATTCAAGGCATATCAATAGGGACTGGATTCGTTATTAATCCATTATGGTGGGCACTATCTTTGGGGGCATGTCTTGGAGGTAACGGTACCATGGTCGGTGCAGCTGCTAATGTAGTCATGACTGGAATAAGCGATAAAAAAGGACATCCAATCGATTTCAAAGAATTTACAAAGATAGGATTTCCCGTTGCAATAATATCATTGATACTGTCTTCAATAATGCTTTACGCGTTCATATTCCTAGGGATATAAGAAAAAAGAAAAATGGTTTACAGCTCTGCAGAGCCAGTGTATACCGCAGAATCTCCCAGCTGTTCCTCAATCCTGAGCAATCTGTTGTATTTTGAAGTCCTTTCAGACCTGGCAGGAGCACCTGTTTTTATCTGTCCTGAGGAAAGTGCCACTGATAGATCAGCGATGAACGTATCTGAAGTTTCACCAGACCTGTGTGAAACCATCACACCGTATCCATTCCTTGTCGCTAAAGAAGCTGCATCCATCGCTTCCGTCAATGTTCCTATCTGATTGACTTTCAGAAGAACACAGTTACATGCACCTTCTTCTATTCCTTTTCTTATTATCTCTGGGTTGCTCACAAAGAGGTCATCTCCTACTATCTGCACTCTGTCACTTAATCTTTCTGTTATCTCAGCGTATCCTTTCCAATCTTCTTCATCCAATGGGTCTTCCATCGAGATGATAGGGTATTCTTCCAACAAATCTTCATAAAAATCGATCATCTCTTCAGTCTTCACAGTTTCTCCATGGAATCGATAACCTTTTGATGAATAGAATTCAGAAGCTGCAGCATCTATGGCTAGATGTATCTCATCTGCATAGCCTGCTTCTTCTATAGCATCGAACATCAATTCAAAGGGTTCAGACGGATCTTTTAAAGGCGGTGCGTAACCACCTTCGTCTCCTACGTTACATGCCGAAGGACCATACTTGTCTTCGATGATGTCTCCTAAAGAATGGTATACTTCCGCTCCCATCCTTAACGCATCCTTGAACGAATCCGCGTTGGTAGGAGCTATCATATATTCCTGGATGTCCAACTCGTTTCCAGCGTGCTCACCTCCGTTCAAAACGTTCATGAAGGGTACTGGCAGCATATTATCGTTGACTCTTCCAAGATACTTGTAAAGGGGTAAACCAAAGGAATCTGCTGCTGCCCTAGCGGTCGCCAATGAAACAGCTAGTATAGCATTAGCACCCAAGGAGCTCTTATCATCAGTTCCATCTAATTCCATCATCTTATTATCTATCGTCACCTGTTCCTCTACATCCATACCCATAAGTTCAGGATAGATTACATCATTTATATTCTCCACTGCCTTTTCGACACCTTTCCCACGATATCTGTCTTCCTTATCTCTGAGCTCTAACGCTTCTCTAGCTCCAGTGGAAGCTCCAGAAGGTACGGCTGCTGTACCGAATCCATAAGGTGTAGCTACTTCAGCTTCAACTGTTGGATTGCCTCTTGAATCTAATATTTCTCTAGCATTTATCGAGATTATTTCTACCATGATTACACCACTTTTTATCTTGTTAGAAGAAAAAGATAAAGAGGTATAAGTTAATAACGGCGGAAAAATTGCTTCAAAAATCATTAAGTAATGGTTTAACTGCTATTGATACAGAATGGTCCCTATAGATACTGATGAATTATCCTGGTCACTTGAAAAGATGGCACGATATCCTTTTTTAGAAGACTCTAAAAAGTATATTAAAAAAGAGGGGCCTTCCATCGACGAACTCTTGAATGATAGGATGTGGGGTATGGTCAGGATAAGAGGCAAAGAAAGGGTATTAGAGGCAGTAGAAAATAGAGAAGTAAAGATAAAGAATATGTCTGAAGAAATAGATTACGAGATCGAGTTATTCTCATATCCTGTTTCTCGTATACTTGTATCATGTGTTGCAGAGCCGTATCTTGTGAGGAGGTACTGCCTAGGAGAAGCTAACAGGATGCATCAGGAGCTGAGTAAAGAATCTGGTGAATATCTTTTAAAACTATCAAAAGAGATCGGTATCAAAAGGGTTGAAGAGTTGGATAGAAGTAAATACGATTTTAAGATGTATTTCGTTGATTTTTTAGAAAATACAAACAATTTGAAAGCAAAAGAATGGAAGCTTATCAACCAGGATGTAAGAGATGGATTTGTTTATCTAGATAAGAAAAAATACATCAGAATACTTAAAGAGAGAATATATGAGATGATCTCAAAAGGACTGCCAAGACCTATTAACGATGCTCTTATCAGCAGATTCGAATCAGAGATCAAAGAGATCAAACATCTTTTGGAAGAAACAAAATCAGAAATAGAAGAGGTAGATATGGGAAAAGTAGAATTTGACCTGTTCCCACCTTGTATACAAAAATTGATATCGCTTCAGAATGAGGGGGAGAACCTCTCTCACGAAGCTAGATTTGCAGTCACGTCATTTTTACACAAAGTAGGTTTATCTGAAGATGAAATTATTTCAGTTTTCAGTAAAGCACCAGATTTTAAGGAAGACCTGGCAAAATATCAGATCGAACACATCATCGGAGATCTTTCTGGAACTGAATACATGGTCCCAAACTGTAACACGATGAAGACTAACGGTATATGTTATGATCCTGACAGCCTATGTGAACAGGAATGGATGAAGAATCCACTGATATATTATTCTTTCAAGAAAAGAAAATCTACAGAAGAATCTGAAGACGAAGAAGATTGATCAATCCAGTTCTTTCCATGTTTGTACGCCTCTCTGAACAGCTGTTAAATTTCCTGTGACTGCGAACCAAATCATCAAGACCTCAAATATTTTTATTTTATACCCAGATATGATAAAACTTGTTGTATCTATAAATGAAAGAATAACGAATATCAAAGTAGTTAATATTAAAAGTGCTAACCTATCTGCTCTTCCCGCTATACCTCCATAATTCCTTGTAACTCCTACTGCATGAGCTTGTGTTCCCATGTAGCTGGTCATCAAAACCCCTAATATTGCAAAAAAACCAATCCAAAGCCTGCATAGTGGACCTAAAACTATTCCACTTATGATGAAGATATCAGCATACCTGTCCAAAGTGTGATCAAGGAAATCTCCTCTTATAGAGGCTTTATCTGTCATCTTTGCTATCTTTCCATCTAAAGCATCGAATAATGAATTTAAACCTAAGAATATACCTCCAAGCAGTACAAGATATGTTGATGATAAGAAATAAGAAAAACCTGATAACAATGCAAAAATGAGTGCAAGCCAGGAGATCAGATCTGGACTAACACTGCTCAGTTTCTTTGCCATAGGTACTAAGATCTTATCAGCAGTATCCCTGTATTCATTTAATACCATATCTATAGTAATTGAACGGGGATTATAAAATCTATTCCTTCAATAGATATTCTTCAGCCCAGTCTATCCTACCATGAGTGAACTTTTCTGTATTACCGTTCAGTATCTCTTTTATCTTTTTCATAACATCTTTTGGTGATGAATCAGTAGTATCTATCTCGTACACTTCATCGTTTTTCTCCAAAGCTTCGATAAGCACTACATCCATGGCTTCAGCCTCGACATTTTCATCTAATTTGTGTTTGGGCCAATCCTTAGTCGAAGCCCTCTTTTCTAGCTCTTGAGGTGAGCATCTAAGTATGATCACAGGTTCTATTCCCAGATGATGAGAAAGATGTCCCTCTACGATTTCATGTTTTGGAGCTTCTTTTTTGTATAAATCTATCATCTTTTCAATATCAACATTGTAAGAATCCATATATTCATCTTTATCTTCTCTCAATCCATTATCCGCAATGAATTGATTTAGATCCAACACTGAATATCCTTCCTTCTCTAGTTCCTTTGCTGCTGAGGTCTTACCTACTCCTGGTGTGCCGGTTATCGATACTTTCATCAAAGTTTCTATCTCTTCCAGATATTAGTATTTTGGTCTTAAATCCACTTTTAACTAACCCCCTCTTGCACAATTATAAATATTCAACAAACAATCTATAATGTACGGATGATGAACAATATAGATACTGAAAAATTGGATGAGATGATCTATACCGTCACTGATCTAAATATTTACGTAAGGTCTTTATTGAGTAATGAAAGTAAGATCCAGAATATATGGGTTAAAGGTGAGATATCTAACTTTACTCATCACAATGGAAGACACATGTACTTCGTACTTAAAGATGAAAAATCAGAGATAAACTGTGCCATGTTCCGCTCACACAATAAAAGTATTGATTTTGAACCTGAAGAAGGTTTAGAAGTTTTATGTCGAGGAGATGTAGGTTTATATCTACCAAGAGGACAGTACCAATTGGTAGTCAAGGAGATGATACCAGGCGGTAAAGGAAAACTCTACTTGGCTTACGAGCAGTTAAAGAAAAAGCTTAAGAAAGAAGGTCTTTTCGATGATAAACACAAAAAGCCTATTCCATTTTTACCAAAAAAAGTAGGTGTTGTTACCTCAGCAGAAGGTGCTGCATTGAGAGACATCCTCAGAACTTTACGAGATAGATTTGAAAATATCGAGATCATTTTATCACCAGCAAAGGTTCAAGGAGAAGGTTCTGCTGAAGAGATAGTTCGATCTATTAAAAAGCTTGACTGCATGGAAGTAGACACGATAATCGTTGGTAGAGGCGGAGGGTCTATAGAGGACCTCTGGAGTTTTAATGAAGAAAAAGTGGCTAGAGCGATATTTGATGCTGAAACACCTATTGTATCAGCTGTAGGCCATGAAACCGATTTTCTAATATCGGATTTTGTTGCTGATGCTAGAGCTCCAACACCAACGGGAGCTGCAGAAATAGTTGTGCCTGAAAAGAAAGAACTGATCAGGAAACTTAAAGATATCAAAAGACGATCAGATGTAGCATTGAAAAATAGGATCGATTCACTGAAAGAAAAGATCGATAGTATCCAGAGCAGTAAATCATTTACCGAGCCACTTAGGATGTTAGACGACAGGATACAGGAATTAGATGAAATCTATTCTGACCTAGAAAAAAATTGGATGAATTATCTTGAAAAAAAGAAGCAGAATTTGGAGATGCAGGAAGAAAAACTAAAGGCTCTTGGTCCAAACGAGACCATGAATAGAGGTTATTCAATTTTATTGGATGATGAAGGTGACTTGATCACAAGTGTTGATCAACTTGATGAAGATGACATTATCGATATAAGAATGATCGATGGTAAGATAAAAGCTAAAATTAAGGAGGTTGAAAAATGGAAGAAAAAGAAGAAGAGCTAGATTTTGAAGAAGCGTTATCTAAATTAGAAGATATAAATGATAAGTTAGAAAGGAACAGTGTTCCTTTAGAAGAGGCTATCGAACTGTACAGTAAAGGCATGGAACTTATCAAACTATGTAAAGATAAACTCGATGAAGCTGAAGGAAAAATAAAAAAGATAACCGATGAAAAAGAAGAGATCATCGAAAATTTCTGAGTTTTATTAATCTTGCTTATTGATATTAAACAAAAAATTAAATATAATGTATGCTCTAAAAAGTATTGGAATTTAATTACTGAGGAATATGAAAAAAGAAATTAGAGTAGTAAAGGATCCTGAGAAATTAAGGGTCAGTCTGGAAAAAAATCGTAGCCAGATACTCGCTCTTTTAAGAGTTAAAGACATGACTATCTCTCAGATATCTGAAGCTTTAAATAAAGACCAATCTACAATTTACAGACATATAAAAAAATTAGAAGAAGCAGGACTTGTAGATGTTTGTGGTGAAAAAAGACAGCATCACATTCCAGAGAGAGTGTATGGAAGGACCGCTGATGTTTTCATTCCTAGAATAGAACCGATGGAAACAGGTAATCCTTCCTCTGTGCAGCTGACCTGGAAAAAAGAACATGTGATAGAAATTATAGAACAGCTAGAAGATATCGGATACGAAATAGATAACAAAGAAGAAACGATAGATTTGTTAGATCACTTCCTTAAAGAATTAAACAAAAATATAACTGAAAAAATCGGGCTATTGGATAAAGATATCTCCGATGTACATTATTTTTCAATATTAAGGTTGAAGATGGCCATTTTGCTTATAGAGTTAGCTAAAAATGATTACTTAAACAGGGATTTATCTCAAATTTGTGAAAAATTAAATTGGCCTGAGTAAAATGATGAATATTTTATTAGAAATTATTGTAAAGATTTATTAAATAAGAACTGTTCTAAAAAATTGATGAAAAAGGATTTGAAAGTTATCGAGGATCCTGAGACAATAAAGATAGGGATTGAAGAAACTAGAAGTAAAATCTTATCTTTTTTAAAAGAAGATGATCTCACTATCAAAGATATTTCAAATAAATTAGATAAAGATAAATCCACAATTTACAGACATGTTAAAAAATTAGAAGAACATGATTTTGTAGGAACTATAGAAGATGATGGAAAAAGAAGGTATACTAGAAAAGCCCATACGTATTACATTGACCCCGAGTATATCGACTTTGAAGATAAATTGTCAGTGATTATAAATTGGCATCTAGATTTCAATTCCGAAGACCTAAATTTCATGGATGAGCTCGGTTACGGTAATGATGGTTCGGATGATCTTTTAGAGGATATTAGCTGGTTTTTAACGAATTTAGATAAAAGGCTAGAGAATAAGATCGATGATAATGATATAAATATAGATAAAAAAGATACGATGACATTGATGCGAACTAAACTTCTAGCTTATCTTCTACTTATTTATAATGATGAAGAGGTCAATGATTATTTCGAAAACATCTTTACTAATTTCAATAAGAATGTAGATTTAGATTTCAACATAGGTGATGACAATAAATGATAACGTAATATTGGTGGAGGATAACGATAAAATCAATTCATTGCTTGGTAGAACTAAAAAAGATATTCTTAGATTATTGTCTAAAGATGACTTATGCTGTTCTGAACTAGCAGATGAATTAGAAAAAGATAGATCAAATATCTACAGACATGTTCAAAGGCTTCAAGATTATGGTTTTGTTAAAGTTAAAAGAGAAGAGAAAATAAATTACAAAACAAAGAAGATATATGAAAAATCAGCTGACCTATTCATACCTTTACCAGAAACATTTGAAGCCTCTAAATCTTCAAATATATCTGTCACATGGGATGAAGAAAATACTGAGCAGATATTTGAGATATTATCAGAAATAGGATTTGAGATAGATGAAGATTATAAGCAACAGAAAAAATTAGTGGAATTTTTTAGAAACATGGATAAAGCTGTGAAAAATTTATTAAAGAAAGAAAAAGAGCTAGAAGAACCTAGTTTATTTGATCTCATGAAGATAAAGTTACTCATACTTTTTGTTGAGCTTAATTACAATGAAAAAATTCACGAAAAATTTGCGGATATAAACAAAGAAATCAATGGATGATTGCATATTTGTACAAGTATACCTAAAGTTTATCTATAATTAAGACTCTATTAATTATCAATGAAAGAACCTGTTCGTGTTATAAGGGACCCAGACAAGATCAGGATATGTATTGAAACCACTAGGAATAAGATACTTTCATTATTGAATGTAGAGAACATGACTATTTCACAATTATCTGAAGCCTTGAGTAAAGATCAGTCCACCGTTTACAGACATGTTAAAAAACTGGAAAAACACGATTTTGTTACAGTTCGTGGAGAAAAAAAGGAACATCATATTCCTGAAAAAATATACGGTCGAACAGCTGGTATGTTCTTAATGATACCTCAATCCAACGATATGGATGACGATTATGAGGAAAGATGGCGAAAGGAAAGTATGGAAAAATCGCTGGAAATTTTAGATATTATCGGCTATAATAACGAGAGGTCTGATGATTTAGTAGATAATTTAAACGATTTCTTTTTAAAGTTTGGCAGTAAAACAGCTGATTATTTCGAAAATAATGAAGATATTGGAGAGATAGATAACTATACATTAAGAATAGTGGAGATGCTTTTACTGCTTCTAGAAATTAAAAACGATGATGAATTAAAATCCCTTAAAGATGAAATAATACCCCCTCTGGATAACTATTAAACCGATCAATATTTTTTTACTATGTGTACAAAGAATTATATGGTATTTACGGAAAAGGTTTAATTATTAAGGTTCTTCATAGATGTGAAGACAGATGGATAAAGAAATAAAGATTTTCAGGGATGAAGAAGCGATTAAGGTAGGTCTCCAGGAAACAAGGAGTGATATATTATCACTGCTTAAATTGAATGATTTAACCATAAATCAAATAGTAGATTCATTAGGAAAAGAAAGATCTACAATTTATCGTCATATCAAAAAATTAGAAAAACATGGATACATCAAAGTAAAAGATGAAGTCTTAAAAGGTGGAGCCTATGAAAAAGTCTACACTAGAACCGCAAAATTCTTTTTGATGACTCCTAAAAATATATCATCTGATAAACCGACTACTGTTGGTGAGTGGGATAAAAACCAAACAGAAGAAGTGTTAAAGCAGTTGAATGCCATAGGATTCAAAAATGATTGTTCTGAAGAATTGGTCGAATTTTTATCCAAATTTTTTATAGATGTTGGTAACGATTTTACTGATAGGGTCCAGGAAAATATCGAAGATATGAATGAAATGAATATACTAGAATATTTAAGGTTGAAAGTAATGTATATCTTACTAGTCATGGATAATGATGAAAATCTAAAAGGAAGGATAGAAGACATACGTTCTCAATTCGAAGATGGATAAAATTTTGACTTCGTCCAAATGGAAAAAGTATTATATGATATGTTTTTTAGGATGAGATACCGCAGTGGCCGTGGTGGTGTAGCTTGGCAGCATGTGGGACTGTGGATCCCCTGGCTCGGGTTCAAATCCCGACCACGGCCCATTCATTTTCGTTCAATTTTTAGATCTGTACCAAGTTGCCGCCATTATGATTATCACCAAAGCGATCATCGTGATTATGAATTCTGTCATTTTAACTGATGAATCTTCATCATTATCAATTGAGCTCTCCTTATATCCCTGTTTATTCTTTAAGAATCTATCAACTTCACCTTTATCCACTGATTCAGAACCAACAAATCCAACTACGTCGGTTACAGGTATCAGGGTTGTTTTAGGTTCAGTTCCATCAACACCGGCCTGTTGATCTCTGATCTCCCAGAACGGTTCCGTAATGAATTCGCTATAAAACATTTTTCTTAATTCTTTGATCCTTTCTTTTCTGTAAGCTGATGAATTTACATTATCAGGTAAGCTTTCTAACTCAGCTCTTACATTTTCGCTGATTTGAGATTCTATCAACTCTTTATTTTCGATAGTGTTTGCCTTAACGAAACTACATTCCAGTATCGAGAGTAGACCTGGCATAGCCGTTGGGTCCAAATACTGTTGAGAATACAGTCCTTTTTCTTTATCTCTGACCTGAATATCATTGGTGGTCATCGCGTACCAAAAGTCTTCTTTTTCCGAGTAACCTATATCTCCATAGACACCATTTCCATATCCAATACCAACTGTATCACCTAAAATCTTGTTAAATCCAACTTTTGCATTTCCTAGTATCGGAGAATAAACCCGTCTATAACCAACTGAACTAGTACCCCCAAAGCATTCCATAGAACTATCTATATCTCTGCTCAAATTTCGATCTTTATGTTTAGATTCATTAGAATACCATCCATTCATTTCCATATCAAGGTCTATGTTTCCAGTGATGTTTCCCGTATAATTGCAATCTGAAATAGAGGTGGCAAGAAGATCATAAGAATTAGGACTGAACCAAAACCTCGGTTCATCATAATCCATACTTAGATTCATGTTCCAATCCATCTTTAAATCCACACTGGTACTCTGTTCTTTATATTTGGAACTATAATTTAAAGTATAATTCATATCAATATCTCCACTGCTCTGCAGAGTTTGCTTCCTGATTCCAAAACCTGTATTATTTTTTTCTAAACCTTTGATAGAATCATTGACCCATAGATCTCCAGAGAATTCAATCGATGATTTTTTAACATTCGCTTCGATTTCAAAACTAGTATCTTTATCCAGGTTCATTTCTATATCAGCGTTTCCTTTTGAATAATAACCACCCTTGTAACTGTATTTCTTTAGTCCATCTTCAGTTCCCTGTGATTTTATTTTATACATGCATAATCCTTTGCCTGATATATCGTTGACCTGGACATCTACACCGTCCATCTTACCCTCGATATATTCTTCATTAAGGAACGAATAATCCATCTTCCACATGTAAGCTCCAGTAGAATCTTTTTTCTTATCTTTTGAAGAAGTTAACACAAGAACTGGTTCAGTGTGAGATCTTTCAAATGGATAATATATTTCGCTCTCTAACGATTTTCCTCCAATATGAAAAGTATCTGAGTTGATAGGGATGACCTTGTAAAAATAAACCTGATTTTTCTCAATCTCTTCATAAGGTTCGCTCGTATTCTTTCCATCATCATAGAAAGAATTCGTTTTTCCTGACACATTTCCAATACATCGATACATCCTATTTGAATCAGCCCTATAGATCCTATATTCAGTTATATCACTACCACCAATATCTTCAGGTGCTTTCCATTCTAACTTAACTTTATCATCTTCGTAAACTGCTGAAAAGTCTTTGACTGATTTAGGAGGTAAACTAATTATCTCCAACTCTGTTTTTTCATCACCATAGTTCATATTCAAATTATCCGCAAATATCATCACTTTTAACTTATAATCTCCTTTCAAAACATCTGGATTTGAAAGTATATTGTCATTAGACTTTCCAAACATGACTTTAACCGGATCTATCTCCATTTTATTTGTTGGGCTATCAGTCTCAAAATTCCTTCCAAATTGATATATGCTATCTCTACAGCTTGTACTGCCAGCAGTATTAATATTCAAATCTAAGTTTTCATTTCCTAAATTTCTATCCAACAATTTGATGTCTTTTCCATCTGGTCTAATTATTTTATAAGTCAATCTAGGAGTGCTAGCTCTGTCATAAGACCCGTTCAATTTTAAAATAACATTTCTAGGAGGAATATCGTACATCATACTATAGTTATAAGTCAATGTGATATAGGTTAAATCCTCACTTATTTTATTCACTTCTTTTTGAGTAGGTATATGAAATTCCTTATGAGGAGGAATATCATCATCTACAGATGATTTTGCTGTCAAAACTTCTTCATCCATATCACCCAAAGCAAATGTAAAAAAGCTGATAAATAGAACTGTCAATATTACTATTGTAAATACTTTCAACAATTTCATCGATTACAACCCATGCTGAAAGGGCAATCAGTTTTAATATAATTTTTGGTCTAGTTTTTACATTTATTATTTTAAAATATTTATTATTATTTGGAAACATGTTTTATTATCAATATTTTATTAATATAATTTAGGTATATCTCAATAAATTTTATATAATCTGTTCACAGATGCTTAATTATTAAAGGGATTGGATGCGGTTTGATAATGAATATCCTATTTGTCGATGAAGAGGATGGTCTTGTAGAAAGAGCCAAAGAATTTCTAGAAAATACCAATAGTGATTCCAAATTATACACTACAACATTTTCCAAAAATGAATTCAAAATTTTAAAGGAAAAAAATATCGATGTAATAATAGCAAGTTTTGATTCACAAAAAAATGAGGTATTGGATTTAGCTCAAAACATCAGAGATTCAGGATTTGATGATATACCTTTTATAATTATAACAAAAGAAAGCAAAGAAACGATCCCTATCAAAGCTCTGAATCTAGGGATAGATAGATGTTTTGTGATAGATGAAAATACAAAGAAAAGATTGAGGGAACTATCTGAATTTGTAAAAGAGAAAGTAAATAAAAGCAAAACGAAAGAGGAAAACAGAAGAAGAGATAAAAAATATAGATCTCTGTTGAATCAAGCTGCTGAGATGCTATTTCTACATGATACAGATGGAAACATAGTAGAGGTGAACCAATCAGCCATCGATAATACTGGTTATTCTCGTAAAGAGTTACTTCAGATGAATGTTGTTGATATCGATCCCGATGCGGAGGAAAGAGGAGACCTTACAAGATATTGGAAAAAACTATCACCTGAAGATGATCCAATAAATATTGAAGCAAAACACAAAAGGAAAGACGGATCGATATACCCAGCTGATATAATCCAATCAAAAGTTGTATTTTCAAACGAAGAATACATCTTTGCATTGGCAAGAGATATTACTGAGAGAAAGAAAGCCCAACGAGAGCTTGAAAAGGAAAAAAATAGAAGAAAAGTACTTTTGGACAATATTCCTGGTATCGCCCTGATTTTGGAAAAAGATACTAGAGAGATTGTGTTTTCAAACGAAAAAGCAAAAGAAGTAGGTGCTGTACCAGGTAAAACATGTTATGGAACTGTAGCTGAACGAGATGATCCTTGCCCCTTCTGTTTAGCACCAGAACTTTGGGAAACCGATGAAAGACAGGAATTGGAAGTAGAATATAGAGGAACATATTATCATGGCATCTGGGTACCTTACACCGATGATCTTTACGTTCACTATATCTATGACATAACAGAACTAAAAGAAAAAGAAAATGCTTTAAAAGAAAGTGAAAAGAAATTCAGAACTATCTTTGAGAACTCTAATGACCCTATAATTATACATGATCTTGATGGTGAAATTATAGATGCTAATGAGAGATCAGTAGAGTTAATAGGCTTACCATTGAAACAGATCATAAATATGAATATCAAGGATCTAGCCCCCAAAGCTGATAGAAATATAGTTCAGGAATTCTTAGATGAATTGAAGGATGAAAATTCAGGTAGATTAGAAAGAGAATTTAGAAAAGAAACTGGGAATAAAATACATGTTGATATCAGTGCTAGGGTAATAGATGAAGAAGGAGAAAGAGTCCAATCAATAATAAGAGATATTACTGAGAGAAAAAAAGCTGAAAATAAAGTTAGAGAAGCAAAAGAAAAGATTGAAGAGTTACACAAGAAATCTACAAAATTACTAACTTGTGAGTCAGAGGAAGAAGTCTTCAAGATAGCTGTGAATGCAGTGGAAAATATTTTAGATTTTGACATATGCAGTTTCGCTAAAGTAGAAGATAATAAGATCATCGTTAAAGAAAGAACTTCAGGATTACCTGAAGGTGATTATTTAGAAAGACCTTTAGATGAAGGAGGGATCGACACAAAAACTTATTTGAATCAAATATCTTATCTTATCAAGAATGTAAATCAACATGAAGATGCAAAACCCGTAAACAGCAAATACAAATCTGCTATGAGCATTCCTATCGGGGAGTACGGTGTTTTTCAAGCAGTAGCTACTGAAGAAGATTACTTTGA
This sequence comes from uncultured Thermoplasmata archaeon, assembly GCA_964516805.1. Classification (GTDB taxonomy): domain Archaea; phylum Thermoplasmatota; class Thermoplasmata; order Halarchaeoplasmatales; family Halarchaeoplasmataceae; genus CAYSTL01. The sequence goes on along the minus strand of CAZEXI010000014.1, from coordinate 3,616 downwards.
TGAAGACGACTTAAATACAACTGAGCTGCTTATAAACGATGTAACAAATGCACTAAAAAGAATAGAAATGAGGGAGAAAGAAGAATTTTTACATTCATTACTAAGACACGACGTGAGAAATAAATCAGTTTTAGTTCAAGGGTATCTCGATCTAGCAGAGGATTTTGATCTTCCAGAAGAGGTTCAAGAGTACATCCAAAGGGCAAAACATGTGACCAATAACGGCATAGATATTATCGATAAAGTAAAGAAACTAAGAACTATAGAAGAAAAATCTAATATCAGGAATATAAAAATCAAACCTCTTTTAATCGATGTTATTTCAGATCATGAAGAACAGCTTAAACAGAACGAAATCAAGTATACCTTCGAAGCGGAAGATTATAAGGTAAAAGGCGGGTCACTCCTAGATGACCTATTTTCAAATATCCTAGAGAATTCGATCAAGCACTCAAAATGCGATAAGATCAATATTGAGGCTTATTCAGATGAGGATGAATGTATAATAACAATCGAAGATGATGGTAAAGGTATAGAAGATAAAGAAAAAGATAAGATCTTTGATAAAGGATACAGGTTAGGAGAAGATTCAGGAACTGGATTAGGCATGTATATCGTTAGAGAGATTGCTCAGAATTACAATGGAAAAGTGGAAGTTAAAGATTCTGATATGGGTGGGGCAAGATTTGACATACATCTAAAAAAGGGAGATTGATCAAAACCAAAACCTTTTTATCTTTGTGATTTTCTTCCAAAACCGTGATAATATGGCAGATGTTAGAGAAAACATACGTGATTTTAAAAGAGCAAAGAAGGCGTTGATGGAGAATAATGAAGAGGCTATGGGTGAATTCGCTGATTTCATGGATGAAGTCTTAGAGGAAGATCATTTAGACCTAAAGACAAAAGAATTGATAGCACTCACGAATGGGATCACTGCGAGATGTAAATACTGCATAGATATTCATACTCAAAAAGCTCTAGAAGCTGGCTGTACAAGAGAAGAAATTTTAGAAGCCGCCTTCGTAGCTATTATGATGGGCGGTGGACCAGCTCTAACCTACGTAGCTGAACTTAAAAAAGCTTTAGACGAGTTCGAATAGAACTCATTTCTTTCCTTTTCCTTTATTTACTCTTTACTCAAAGTTTCGATACCTGTTCTTCTAAATTATTCAACATCTCTTCTATTCTACTTTCAACTTCTTCAGACAAATCTTCACCAATGTCAGTTCTCTTGGGCTGAATACCCATTATAACTATCTTTTCAGGTATCTCTCCCATCTCTTTAGACAGTTCTAAAACTTGGATCAAATTAGACCCATGGGTTCCTCCTGAGTCCTCCATGGATTCAACCTCGTCTGGACTGAAGAATACATATTCTCCAGGCTTTTTATCCATGTGAACAGCATCTATGATCAAAACTTTATCTAAATCTTTCAACAGATGCAGTACCTTCATGCCGCCGGTACCGGCATCAAAAATAGAAATATGGGGGAATAAATCCCTTTTTTGTATTTTCTGGATCAGTATAATCCCTATCCCGTCATCACCGTTCAAGAGATTTCCTATACCGATTATTCCAATATTCTTATCTTCATTCATCTCTGAACTCTACATCCAGATAGTGAGTAGAGCATGAAATACACGGATCGTAGGCTCTTACCAACATCTCCAATGTGAGCTCTACTTCTTCCTCAGGTTTTGAGATTATATTTGGAACCATCTTTTCCATGTCGTGCTGTATGTTTCCGTGATTCTGGTTCGTAGGTATCACACAGTTAGCTCCAGTACATGTTCCATCTTCATCATATGTGTAGTCGTGGAATAATATTCCTCTTGGTACTTCAGCTGCACCGATGCCTCTTCCAGCTTTCACGTCTATCTCAGGTTTGTGATATTCCTCTTGTGGTTGAAGTCCCTTATCCAATAATTTATCTATTATCTCGATCGAGTCCTCAACACTGTGTACTATCTCAACTAACTGGGCAACATTGTTCATGAATGGATTATGATTTACCGGTTTAAGATCAAATTTCTGAGCTATTCCCTTTGCCATCGGACTCAATTGATCGTAATTATTGTTTAACCTAGCCAATGCTCCGACCATGTATGATTCTCTGTTATGTTTTGCATATTTAGCTGTCGACTGTGGTACGATGTACTCATTGGTGATATTCTCATAATCATCTACGGGATGTACTCCTGTATCTGTTGAAGCTATATCACCATCATAAAGAGCATATCCATCATCACTGGTCAATGATATAAACTCGGTCTCTCTTTCGAAATCAGGTAGTTCTGGCGCTAATTTCTTAAGTAGATTTGCAACTGCAGTCAGATCATTGAAAGAACTCTCTAATCTACTCTTAAGATCTCTCAATTGTTTTTCAGTAGGTATCTTTGAGAATCCACCAGGTATCAATCTCTGCGGATGAGTCGTCCTACCTGTTATCAGATCAGACATCTCATTGGCTAACCTGTGCAGTCTTATAACCGTTTTAACCTCTTCTGAATGAGAAGAAGTCAACGGGAATACCGACTTGGCTCCCATAAGGTCAGGTAGGGCTAGATAACCAACATGAAGAACATGACTCTGCATATTTTCAGCATGGAGTGCTAACCTCCTCAACATCTTGTCCTGTTCTGATATCTCAATACCCATCGCATCTTCTGTCGCTTTCAAAGATGTGAGTGTATGTCCAATAGAACATATCCCACAGATCCTTGAAGTGATATGATGGAGTTCTTCATAACTTCTTCCAACTACAAGAGACTCAAAGAATCTAGGTGCTTCAACAACCTGCCACTCACATTCTTCAATATCTCCATCTTTTGCATTGACCACTATATTTCCGTGACCCTCAACTCTAGTTAAATATTCAACATCGATATTTAAATCTTCACTCATCTTCTCTTTCCTCCTTTTGATAATTGAAATAAAGATTAAACTTCTTGATTACCTCTTCAGCGGTGAGCCCGTATTCTTCTAATATCTCTTTATGAGCATTCTCAGCAGGATCATCTATCATACCTCTGCATCCCCAGCATATTGTACCTTCATTTACACAGCATGAGTCACATCCAGCTCTTGTAACTGGACCTACACAGAACTCTCCTCTTTCAAATGCACATACATTCTCGTTCAACTTACACTCAACACATACCGGATATTCAGGTATATTTGGTTCTCTTCCCATCACTAATGAGTTAACCACATGTAAGAATTCATCACGATCTATCGGACAACCATGGACTTTATAATCGACCTCTATCACAGAATCGATCCCTTTAGCTTTGTCCCATGTATCAAACAGATCTGCCTTGTCTCCGTAAACTCTTTCTTTCACTTCTTCTGGAGGTTGTGTGTTTCGTATCGAATTTATTCCTCCAATAGTCGCACACGCACCTATCGCAACTACTGTATCTGCGTTATCTCTGATCTCTCTCAATCTTTCTACATCGTGATCCCTGGTTACTGAACCTTCGATGAAAGCAATATCGTAATCATCACTATGTTCTTTCATCACTTCTCTGAAGCTGACTACATCGACTACTTCTATCAGATCAAGTAATTTTTCTTCTAAGTTAGCTATCTGTAACTGATCTCCTTCACATC
>CAZEXI010000013.1:0-42845 GCA_964516805.1 uncultured Thermoplasmata archaeon | reverse complement strand
AAGCATATTCGTTTCTATCGAACCATTCTTCATACCGTTCAGTGTACTTTTCAAATGGTTCTATCTTCTTATCCATAAGTGTTAATACGCGTCTATAGTTTAAATTTTTAATCAATAGGTTTTTACTTATTTATGTTCAAACTGAAGTCATCATCAATTTACCGTGCTTTACACCCTTTGTACTTATCAACTTATCAGCAATTTGCTTTATGTCTTTAGGTTTTCCTTTTATAGCCATGGTTTCCATACAATTGTGCTTATCTAGATGGATATGCATAGTCGAAACAATATGTGTATGGTCCTGATGCTCCATTTCAGTCAGTTTATCAGATATACCTTTTTTTTCGTGATCAAAAATTATGGTTAATGACCCGTATACTTCTTCGTCAGTTTCTTTCCATTTTTCTTCTACTAGGAAATCTCTTATCAGGTCTCTGATTGCTTCAGACCTGTTAGTGTACATCTTCTCGTCTATCTTTTCATCGAACTTTTCAAGCAGGTCTGGAGGAACCGATACTCCAAATCTTTTTGTGTTATCCATAATATCATTTCTGTGTTAAGATGAGCACGAATATATAACTTTCGTGTTACTATTTGTTATTTAAAATAGAGTAAGGACAGTAAATAGTAAGATCTAATAAAGAGGATAAATTGGTTTTTTATCTAAACATCCTATTCAGGCTCATTGAAGAGCTTTCATTGAAAACATCGTAGATGTTGTCTATCCGCTGAAATGCTACAGCTAGAGTAGCGATCTCTTCTTCCGACAATTCACAATCCAGTTCGTTACCAATCATCACTTTTAGATCCAAGAGGGAGTAAGGTTCGCCCTCATCATCTAATTTTTCAGCCACATTGTCAAACGCTTCTTTAGACTTGTCTAGGATTTCTTCGTCGTTCATTTTATTCATAATAACTTTGGTGTTCATATCATATAAAAACCTTATTTACAATTATCATTATCGATAAATTGATAAATCTACTCTGAAACTTCAATTATTTAAAATCAAAGTTGTTATATTATTATTAGTATGATGTGTTAATTATGTTATTTATTTATCCTTAACGTGTTACTAAAACCAAAATACTTATTATTAACACCTTTATTCTAAACGTGCTACTGATGAGGTTTAAACATGGTCGGAAATAGATCACCACGTGAAGAAATATGGGATATTATAGAAAAAGAAAAACTGGATTTACTTTTAGATAGGGCTGCAGTACTGCATGGACATTATTGTCCTGGACTAGCTATGGGTGTTAAAGCAGCTTTCAAAGCTATCAAAGAGATGGATGTAGAACCAGAAGGTATGGAAGACGTTTTGGCGGTCATGGAAACAAACAATTGTGCATCAGATGGTGTTCAGTTCGTAACTGGATGCACTTTTGGTAACAATTCTTTGATATTTAGGGACCTTGGTAAAACTGCTTTTACATTAGCTAAAAGAGATGGAAAAGGGGTAAGACTGGTAGCAAAACCACAAGCTGGAGAGGAATGGGCAAATAAATTCCCTGAATACCAGGAATTATTTGATAAAGTAGTAACAGATAGAGAGAGTTCTGAGGAGGATGAAAAAAGATTTTCAGAGCTAGCAAAGAAAGTATCTCATCATGTAGTAAATTTACCTACAGAAAATTTGTTTAAAATAGAAGAGGTTGATATCGATATTCCTGAATACGCTCCGATCCATGAAAGTCATATCTGCGATAACTGTGAAGAGAGTGTGATGGCTACTAGGACGGTTGAAGAAGATAAAAAAATTTTATGTTTGGAATGTGCGGAAAAAGATTATCGTGAATTAACTGGTTTTGGAATAATCTGTGAAGGTGAATGAATTGGAGAATAAAATAGCAGTTATTTTCATTGGAATGCTCTTAATCACTGTCATTAGCAGTGGTTGTTTAAATTTGAACGCAGAAAATGAGGGAGAAACAGTCAAGATAACGGACATGTTAGGGAGAGAAGTAGAAGTGCCAAAAAAGATAGATGAAGTTGTTGGATTAGAAGCTGGAGCTCTACGATTATTGGTTTATATGAACGCTACAGATATTGTTTCGGGTGTGGAAAATTTTGAGAAAGATGATGGTTTGAGACCGTATATAATGGCTAATCCGGGATTACAGGATAAACCGAGTGTAGGACCTATACATGGTGGTAACCCAGAATTGATAAGAGACCATAATCCAGATGTTATATTTTATACTTACACTGAAGCTGGAAACGCGAACGATCTTCAGGAGAAAACTGGTGTACCTGTTGTAGCTTTAAAATATGGTGATCTAGACGATAATCGAGATACATTTTACAGTGCTTTAGATCTGATGGGAAAAGTATTGAACAAAACTGAAAGAGCAGAAGAAATTCAGACCTATATCGAAAACACGATATCGGATTTAAATCAAAGAACTCGTGGTATAGAAAAAAAGAATAAGACTTCCTGTTATGTTGGAGGAATAGGTTACAAAGGCTCGAGAGGAATTAAATCAACTTATTCTGATTACGCTCCATTCCAATTTGTGAATGCAAAAAATGTGGCTAGAACACTAAATTCAGAACATGCATCCGTCGATCCAGAAAAGATAATAGAATGGGATCCTGAAACACTTTTCATTGATGAGGGGGGATATGAACTTGTAAAAGATGATATTGAGAGTAATGATATTTATCAGAATCTAGAAGCTATTGAAGATGGTGAAACTTATGCAGTGATGCCTTTCAATTATTATACAGCTAACTTTGGTACAATTTTGGCTGATGCTTATTATGTAGGTTCAGTTCTATACCCAGAAAAATTCGATGATGTAAATCCTCAGGTGAAGGCGGACGATATATACTGTGAATTGGTCGGAAAAGGAGTCTATGATGAGATGGAAAGGAATTTTGGCGGTTTCAAAAAGGTCGATCTGAAGGAATAACATGAGCGGAGAAAAAGACATACTTGATAAATACGAGCAACATGTCTCAAAAAAGATTCTGTTTATCTTTGTGTCTGTTGTTTTACTGTTTGTATTAGTAGTTATATCTGTTTCTATTGGACCTTCAAATAAACCTTTGGATACAGTATTTTATGCTCTTCTTGGAAAAGGTTCTGCAAAAAATGTAGGAATAATTTGGCTGATCCGGATGCCAAGAGTTGTTGGAGCTATACTAGCAGGCTTAGGATTATCGGTGGCTGGCGCAACCATGCAGAGTTTATTGAGAAATCCTTTGGGTTCCCCGTCAACTATGGGTATATCTTCAGCAGCAGCATTTGGAGCAGCATTTTCAATCTTGTTTTTAGGTACGGGTAGTACGGTTAGTACTGGTTCTGATGCTATACTTATCGATAATCCGTATCTGACCACTATATCCGCATTTGGATTTGCAATGATTGCTACCTTGGTTCTACTCATACTGGTTAGACTGATAGATGCTTCACCTGCTACTTTGATCTTGACTGGAGTGGCATTGGGTTCATTATTTCAGGCTGGAACCTTGGCTTTAGAATACTTTGTTGCTGATGAAACTAGCTTAGCAGCTTTTATTGCGTGGACATTTGGGGATATTGGAAAAGGAACCTGGAATAAAATAATGATCTTATCTTTGATAGTAATACCAATCGCTTTATATCTTATCAAAAAAAGCTGGGACTTCAATGCTTTGGACAGCGGTGATGAAACTGCTAAAAGCTTAGGAGTAGATATCGAAAGAACGAGGATAGTTGGAATGGTTTTATCAGCTTTAGTAACTGCAGTTGTAGTTTCTTTCTTCGGGATCATAAGTTTTGTTGGCTTAGTAGTTCCGCATATAATAAGAAGGATGATCGGAGGAGACGAAAGATATCTTATACCTGCTTCTGTGTTTTTTGGAGGCACATTTTTACTGGCATGTGATACCGCTGCAAGGACAGTAATTTCCCCGGAGATACTTCCAGTAGGTATACTGACGTCATTCATGGGAGCTCCACTTTTCATATATGTTCTAATTAAAGGGAGGTCATACTGGTGAGTACTCTGGAAGCTAAAGGAATAGATTTTTCTTATAACGGTGGGCCAAAGGTATTAGAAAATATAGGACTCGAATTAGAAGCGGGTGAGATATTAGCTCTAGTAGGACCAAATGGTTCAGGAAAGAGTACTTTACTCAAGTGTCTAGCTGATTTTCACGTTCCTGACGATGGATTTGTTAAGATAGATGAAAAAAATATAACTGATCATAGTCTAAACGAAAAAGCGAGAAAAATAGGATATGTTCCACAGATAGAAAACGTTAGTTTTCCATCAACTGTTTTTGAGACTGTACTGATGGGAAGAAAGCCATATATATCTTGGAAACCCAGTAAAAAAGATAAAAAAATAGTTTCATCACTTATCGAAAAGATGGGATTGAGTGATTTTGCCATGAGGGATATCAATGAATTAAGTGGAGGACAAAGACAAAAAGTTTTCATAGCTAGAGCTTTGGCTCAGAAGCCAGAAATTTTATTGTTAGACGAGCCTACCAGTAATTTAGACCTAAAACATCAGTTAGAAGTGCTGAATATAGTTAAAGAGCAAACAAATAGAGGTATATCTGCTATAATAGCAATTCACGACTTAAACATGGCTATAAGGTATAGTGATAGAATAGTCATGTTGAAGGAAGGTGAAGTTTATGATTCAGGAGGTATGGAAGTGGTGAATCAGAAAAATATAGAAGAAGTTTATGAGGTTAAAGTACACATTGGTGATCATGCTGGTTGGCTAACAGTAACACCTGATGAACCCATAAAGGATTTATAGATCAATGAAGAGCAGATCCTCCATTTACACCCATTATCTCACCATTAACGTAAGAACCTGTGTCTGAAGCTAAGTACAGTGCTGCTTCAGCTATATCCTCTAGAGTGCCTATCCTTTTGACAGGTATTTTTTCTGCTCTCTGTTTTCTCTTTTCTTCAGAATAACTTGCAATTATATCAGTATCTATTGTTCCTGGTGCTATCGCATTTACTGTGATGCCCTCTGGTCCTAACTCTAGTGCTAATGCTCTAGTTAGCCCTACTAAAGCTGCTTTGCTTGTAACATATGCAGTTCCATGGGTTGATCCCCTGAAAGCCAACTGTGAGGATAGATTGATTATTCTTCCTTGAGATGATTCTTTTAGGTACGGCAAGGCAAATTTACAGAGCATGAAAGGACCCTTGACATTTACAGTCATTGTTTTTTCGTAATCTTCGATTGATGTTTCTTCTAAATCCTTTCTATAATATATTCCAGCGTTATTGACAAGAATATCTAGACCGTTATATTTTTCTACAAATTTTTTGATGATGACTCTAGCATCACCTCTATCTCCCACGTCACCCTGTAGCAGCATTCCTTCGCTCTTTTTGTTTATCTTGTTTAAGACTTCTTCCGCTTTGTTTTTACTGCTGTTATAATTGATCCCGATGATCGCTCCCTTTTCAGCGAACTTAAGTGCTATTCCTTTTCCTATCCCTCTAGAAGCTCCAGTTACGATGACTTTTTTATCTTCTAATTTCTTTGTCATGATGAAAACATCCTTGAGTAGTTATAAAATTTTTATGTGTTGTTAAAGAGTAATATCAAAATTTTTATAAATATCATGTAAGTTAATGAGCATGGTGATGATATTAATGAATGAGAAAGAAGAAAGAGGAGTAGGAAGTAATGAAAGACCGCAAGATCAATCTGATTACGACTATCAACAATCGCAAGAACAACCACAGCAGACACCACAGCAACAACCACAGTCTCAAAGATATCAACAACAGCCAGCTCCTGGTCAGCAACCAGGATATTATCAACAGCAGTCAATGTTTTCATCAGCCAACTTTAAAAAATTGATGGGAATGGCGCTGGTTATTGGAATAATAATAATGTTTGTAGGTGGTATCTTTATATCTTCAGCAACATACGTAAAACCAGAAGATTCAGATGCCATGGATACAAGGAGAGTTCTCAAAGGTACTGGATTATTGATATCGTCAATTGGTTTGTTTGTAATAGGGTTATTACCTTCCCTGGGTTACTATTTAGCCGATGATTTAAAAGAAAAACAAAAGAGTTGGACAATAAGGCTCATATGCTTTGCATTAATCGCCTTTGCTATACTCCAATTGTCAATATTTTCATTGACCTTTGGATTTTAGCTAAAAACTTTTCACCTGAAAAATACAATAAAAAAATCACTTATTTTTTTATTTTTAAGGAAACCGTTAAATACCAAAAATAGTTGTTCATGATTGTATTTATTTTCCAATAAGCTCCTGTAGTGTAGTCCGGCCAATCATTTTGGCCTCTCGAGGTCAAAGAGGCCGTGGATAGCCAATGACCCGGGTTCAAATCCCGGCGGGAGCATTTTTTGTAAAAATAAAACTCAATATAAATCTATCTTTGTAGATTGATGGCATAATAATATCAATATATTTTTTCGAATCTTAAATTATATATATTATGATTGTATTATAAATGACTTGTAGGGATGATATGATGAAAAAAATGGCAATGATAGGAGGTATCTTAGCAGTCATAGCTCTAATATTATTAGTGGTCGCAATGTTTGCAATGCCTTGGTACAATATATCGGGTGAAACTAATGATGGAGACCAATATGATGAAGATTACTATTTAGACAAAGTAGAATTAAAAGGTCCAGATGACTCTGATTCGACAGACTATGATGACGAGACTGTAGATAAAGATAATAAAATAGTAAGTGCTTTTGAACTTACTGAAATATTTGGTTATATTGGACTAGTTGGGACAATTTTAGGAATAATCGGGGCTTTTACTGTTGGTTTTGACATACTTCCCAAAAAAATTGGTGCATTTCTAGTAATCATAGGATTAGTAATTGCTGTTATTGCACCGGTATACTTGATGATTTCTTTGCCTGGAGCATTTGATGAAGAAGGTGGCTATTTAGTCAGTGAGGATAAAGGTCCTAGTAAAAGCTTCTTCGGTTCAAAAAGCACAGATACAATGGATTATTCATGGGGCGGAGGTTTAGGTTGGTACATGTCTATAGGTTCTGTAATAGCACTACTGATTTCTGTGATTTTCATATTTGAATCTTCTTCTGCATATGGTAACACTAAACAGGAATACCACCCACAATACCAACCATTTGAGAAAAATAATCAGAATAGACCCCAAGGATATCAAGAAGACAAGCAAAGTTATCAGGAAAAAGATCAGGAATACCAACAAGGTCCTCAAGAATACCAAGAAGATAATGAGGTATACTAAAAACAAAATATTATCGAGATATTCATTGGAATAAAAAACAAAAAATCCTCTTTTTTTATTTATAAATAATATTTTACTACTAAACATTTATTAAATTTTAATGAAATATACAAAATTGACAAGTTTATTTATAGTAAATCCTTTACTATATTGTTGATTCTGAATTAACTATCAAATCTTTGAAAAAAATCAAACAATTGCAAAATAACTGGGTACTAAAAGTATGAAATTATAGATAGCATGAACAGTTATTGGAACTGCTATATTTTTAGTTTGTTCATATAGCCAACCTAATATACTTCCTATAACTACTATTATAAAAGCTGACATCAGGGTAGGTAATACCGAACCAGTGAAATTAAGCAGATGGAGAGATCCAAATAAAAGACTTGCTGTTATAATAGAAAAGTATGGACCAAAACGTTCACGTAGTCTTCCTTGAATAGCCCCTCTGAAAAGGAGTTCTTCAGAAGGAGCTACTAACACAACGGAAAGTACAGCTAGGATAAGCAAGATTACTGGATTGCTTTCTGCCATATCTTGTATAGCAGATTTTGACATTAAATCCAGAATTGATTGTACCTGAAGTAAACCTATCGCAGTCACAATGGTCAAAACAATCCCACCTCCGATGTATTTAAGATTTGATCGTGATGGAATATCAAATGGTAATTCAATTTTTTTATAACGTATAAATAAAATTGCTACTAGTAAGAAACCAATTTGACCTAATATTGTTGAACCGCTGAGTACTAACGTCGAATCAAGCGAAAATCCCATGATTATCAATGGAACTATTAAAGCTACACCAAGCATAAGAGATACGATAAATGCTAAACCAGTGAGTCCAACAGCTTCTAATAACAACCATACTTTGGATTTCTCTGTAGTAGTCATAATTAAGGATTTTACTGAGAATAGTCAATAAATAATTTGTGTTAGTAATGTAGAAGTATTTAATAGATTTAATTAATCATAGAAATATTCTTTCTAAATATTTTAATATATAATGTAATTTAAATCATTAAGATAAACCATATATAGATGAGAGAACGTATTAATTATAGAAGGAGGAGCCGATGTCATCAGTAATAAATACAGAATATAGTGTGAAGGATCTAACAATTTATTGTTTATATTGAGTATTAAAATATTTAAGAGACGGGGGAGAACTATGAAAATACTTAGAACAAAAAATATAATTGAAAGTGAAGAAGGGATAGTAGGTCTAGGCACGGTTAGTTTAGTTGTAGCTATACTTGCAGTAGCTTCTTTAAGCGCTGGTATTTTTCTAGATACTGCGGATCTACTTAAAGAAGAAGCTATCAAGACAGTCGAAGAAGCAATCTCTGAAGTATCTACACATATAAATGTTAGATCAATTTATGGAATAAGAGATGATGATAGATCAGATGTGACTCAGTTATACATGCATATCAGTTTGGGTCCAGGATGTCCTCCTCAGAATCTATATCATTTTTTGATATTCATCGATGATGGAAAGAATTACGCTGGTTTGAGATATCATGATGGTCCTGCAGATTCGGAACATTATAATGCTACTCCACTGATGGATCCGGAAAAACAATTCAGTCAAAATGATCCTAGTGTACATTCAGGTACAACAATCAGGATATGGATCAACTTGTCTGCAACACAACTTGAACTGGATACGGATACTAACTGTAATATTGAATTAACACCAAGACGTGGAACAACAACTATAGAACGGTTTACGACACCTTCAGTCTATTATAAGAGAATAATACACTTTTGGTGAAAATTTCAGCAAAGATTTAATAAGAAATATTAACTATTTACTCGATGGTGTTATTCGATGATAGATACATCTGACAAAGATACTGAAGAAGTTTTAGAGATCGCAAAAAAGTATGCGGATAAGAACGGTATAGATGACATAGTAGTAGCAACAACAAGGGGAGAGACAGGAAAAATGGCAGGAAAAATATTCAGTGAGAACAAAACCATTATTGCTGTAACACACTCCACAGGTTTTAGAGATGATGGTGAGCAGGAACTTAAGGAAGAAAACAGAAAAAAGATGGAAGAAAATGGAGTAGAAATATTCACAGGTCCTATGCCTTTCCATTCGTGGAACGATCATTACAGAAAAAAGAATGGTTCTATCATGACACCTACTGTTATAGCAGACACCCTACGTTTGTTGGGTCAGGGTACCAAGGTATGTGTGGAAATAGTCTCGATGGCTACGGATGCAGGTCTCGTGCCGCCAAAACCTGTGTTAGCTGTAGCTGGAACAGGATATGGGGCAGATACTGTTTTATTGATAGAGGGGAAAAACAGCAGAAGGTTCTTCGATATGAAAATAAAAGATGTAGTGGCAAAGCCAATAGAGTTTTAATCAAAACTTCTTTTCCCTATTCTTTTGTGAAGGAAAAAATAGGGACATAAATGTCAAGCTAAGAAAAATATTTAATAAATTAGATCACTTTTATGTTACGTATGCTATATCTCTTAAAAAAGAAATCAGTTTTTATGGGGGTTTTTATGCCTGAGCCAAAAGAGAAAATATAGGATTAAAAAGCCTTGGTCTAAATCGACTGATCAGATCCTTGAGCACTATGAGGTATCTAAAGAAGAGGGGCTTGATGAGAGAGAAGTGAAACAAAGAAGAAAAGAGGTCGGAAAGAATAAACTGAGGGAGAGTAAGAAAAAAAGCCGATGGAAAATTTTTGTTGATCAATTCAAGAGCTTGCTAGTTGTACTATTGTCCATAGCCGCTATCATCTCTCTCATAATAAACAAATTGATAGAAGGTTTATCTATCCTTGCAGTCCTGGTTATAAATGCTGTCATCGGGTTCGTTACAGAAGCAAGAGCCGTGAGCTCTATGGAAGCTCTTCAGAAAATGACAAAGATAGATACCCATGTAAGGAGAGATGGTGAGATAAGAAAGATACCTTCTGAAGATCTTGTTCCTGGAGATATTGTGACACTTCAATCAGGAGACATGATACCTGCAGATCTGAGGGTAATTGAATCCTCTAAACTTCAAGCAGATGAAGCCACTCTTACAGGTGAATCTGTACCAGTCAGTAAAATCCCAGATGCATTAGAAGAAGATACACAACTGGCAGAAAGGGAAAATATGCTCTATAAAGGTACCTATCTAACCAGAGGTACTGCTGAGGGGGTAGTAGTTTCTACTGGGATGGATACAGAACTTGGTCAGATTTCAGAGTCCATAGAAGAGGCTGGGGAAGAAGAAACACCTTTGGAAAGAAAACTCAATACTCTAGGTCAAAAACTGATTCCATTGTTAATAATAGTCGCTGGTATCGTAGTTGTGGCCGGTGTGATCAGAGGTATGCCCACAATATTGATGATAGAAACTGCCATAGCTCTAGCCATCGCTACTGTCCCTGAAGGACTACCGATTGTTGCTACTCTAGTCCTTGCAAGAGGAATGCTGAGGATGGCTAGAGAAAATGCACTTTTAAGCAGACTATCATCAGTTGAGACCCTTGGTTCAACCAATATAATCTGTTCAGATAAGACCGGTACACTTACGGAAAACAGGATGACGGTTAGTAGGTGTGAAGTAGAAGGTAGTTCCGTTGAAGTGACAGGTACTGGTTTGGACACTGATGGAGAATTCGTTTGTAGAGGGGAGGAAAAAGACAAGCCTGATGATTTTATTACGAGAGAATGTCTTGAAGTCGGTGTGCTTTGTAATAACGCTTCCTTTAAAGAAGTAGATGGAAAGAAAGAGATAATGGGTGATCCTTTAGAAGTATCGCTTTTGATAGCAGGTTTGAAGGGAGGTATAGATAGAAATGAACTTCTTGAATCTCTACCTGAGTCCAGGGAAGTATCTTTCGATCCGTCGGTCAAGATGATGGCTACCTATCATGAGAAAGAAGATGGATACAAGGTAGCGGTGAAAGGTGCTCCAGAAAATGTACTAGAATCAGCTACTCAGGTCATGACTTCAGAAGGTGTAGGGGAATTCACTTCCGAAAGAAAAGAAAAATGGTTGCAGAAAAACGAAGAGATGGCTAAAGATGGTTTAAGGATCATAGCACTCGCTAAGAAGGAAGTTGATAGTTCTGAGGGAGAGCCTTATGAAGGTTTAACTTTTTTAGGCCTTGTCGGGATGATGGATCCGCCGAGAAAGGAGGTCAAATCTGCTATCAAGAAGTGTCAGGACGCAGGTATCAGAGTTGTCATGGTCACCGGTGATCATGCAGCAACAGCTAAAAACATAGGTTACAGTGTAGGTCTGGTCGATTCAGAAGATGTTGATGTGATAGAGGGAAAAGATCTCGATGATCCTGAAAATCTTGATGAGGACGAATTCAACCGCTTCGTTGAAGCGCCTATATTTGCCCGTGTAAATCCTGAAAATAAGCTTGACTTGATAGAGATACATCAAAAGAATGGTTCCATTGTTGCAATGACAGGCGATGGAGTTAACGATGCACCAGCATTGAAAAAGGCAGATATAGGAGTAGCAATGGGACAGAGAGGAACTCAGGTAGCTAGAGAAGCTGCTGATATGATACTACAGGACGATAATTTTTCCACTATCGAAAAGGCTGTGGAAGAGGGCAGGGTAATATTCAGAAATATAAGGAAATTTGTAGTTTATCTGATTTCATGTAATATAAGTGAATTGCTGGCTATATTGTTTGCATCGATCATAGGTTTTCCGCTTCCGCTTTTACCTTTACAGATACTATTTTTGAATGTAGTGAACGATGTTTTCCCAGCTTTTGCTTTAGGAGCCTGTGGAAGTAGCGAAAAGATAATGAAGATCCCTCCTAGAGATCCTGATGAACCGATTTTAACCAGATCTAATTGGACCGAATTAGGATTCTATGGTATTGTCATAGCAGTTGTAACTGTAGCATCTATGGCTATCGGAGATAGAATGTTTACTGTAAACATGTCCCATCATAAGATAATAACTATCTCCTTTTTGACATTGGCCTTTGCTCAATTATGGCATGTATTTAATATGCGGGAATTGACATCAGGAATTTTGAGAAATGAAGTCACCGAGAATAAATATGTGTGGGGCGCTTTAGGATTATGCGTAATAATACTAGTAGCTGCAGTCTATTTACCAGGAATTTCATTCGTACTTAAAACCGTTGATCCTGGTTTATCAGGGTGGATATTGATCATTGGGATGAGTCTAATTCCACTGCTTATAGGTCAGATCGAGAGAGAGGTAAGAAGACGAATGGAATAATAATTTTGCAAGACAGGAGTATCAAAAAATAAAATATAGGATTTTAAGGTGACTACAGTAATTAAAACATTCTTAATTACCCATAACTATAAATGCGAGCAGCGTTAGGTGTACTTGTAATATAAAAATGAAGGAGGTGAACTAGAGATGAAAGGAAAAGTTAAGTTTTTCAATACGATGAAGAATTTTGGTTTTATTCAACCTGAAAATGATGGTGATGATTTGTTCGTTCATATGAGCGATATAGTAGAAGATAGCTATTTAAGAGAGGATGATGAAGTAGAATTTGATGCAGAAGAAGGAGAAAGAGGCCCTCGTGCTGTTAACGTAAAGAAATTAAATTAAGCGTATTATTTTCTTACACTTGAACTGTAACTCAAAATTTTATTCGAAAATTCTTTTTTCTTTTTTTTCTTAAAATTTCTTAATTCTTAATGTAATTTTTGTTAAATCAATAATTTTTATGATCCAATCTTCATGATGATACATTTTTTAGAAGGTTAAATTTAAGAAATATACTATAATTTACGTATACGATGGCCGAAGAAGTGAAAATAGACCGTAGGGTTCTTCTTGAACTAACTAATACAAAACATCAAAACATTCTTGATATAGGTGCTGGGGATTTAGCAGTGATAGCTGCAGAAGAATTCGATTGTAATGTAACAAGCATAGATGTATCAGAATCTCCATTGGAACAGGAACGTAAAAGAGTTAAGAGAAAGGGCTTAGAAGATAAAGTAAAACTAGAAAAAGCTGATGCAACTGATCTTCCCTACGATAATGGTGAGTTTGATACTGTAATAAGTTACGGGGCATTACATCACAATCCTCATAAAAAAAGAGATGGGTTTCTCGAAGAGGCTTTCCGAGTAGCTAAGCGAAAAGTAATAATTGCGGATTTTAAAGAGATACATCATATTCATCCAAAGGATGTTCATCCGCCAGTAGATCATGATTGGTTGGAGAATAAATTAAGACAAAAAAGTAAAGTAGAAAAATACGTGGGAAAAGAAAAGATCCTATATGTATGTAATTTAAGATAAGTACATTTATAAACACATCTTATAATATCTAATCGATGATCGATACTTGGATTGAGGTAGTCTTATTAATTTATGCAGTGTTCTTAAGCACTTTTCATATTTTATGTAAAAAAATTTCAGTATGTGTCAAGGGTAGTCATATCAAGCTTCTCAGCTTCGGTGGAGGCTCATTACTAGCACTTATATTTTTAGTACTTCTGCCAGATGTTGTACATTTCACACCTACACTTTACGTATATCCTTTGATGCTTTTTGGTTTTGTTCTATTCTTCTTGACTGAAAAATACTTATACCAGCATATCAAAGACCCTGCAGTTTTAGAAGAGGAAATTTATCACATCCACGCTTTGGGTTTCTTTTTGGACCATTTCGCCAAAGGCTTTATTTTAGTCACGATAGTAGACCTTGATCCTGTATTAGGTTTCATGACAGCTATTCCATTTTTTATACATACATTAGCGTCAACGATAACACTTGATCAGATACACAAGACCTCAGGTAAATCAATAGATAGGTTTCTACTTTCTAGTTCGTTTATATTTGGGACATTGGCTGCTATGATGATAGATGTAAGTCACCATGTTGAGAGAGGGGTACTGGCATTTATAGTTGGAATGCTTTTCTTTATGGTGAGTAGGGATGTGCTGCCAAAAAAGAAAGAAGGGAAGCCATTTTACTTCTTGATCGGTACATTTCTTGTATTTTTCATATGGGTCGTACTTGAGTACGTTATGGTTTGAATATTTTTAAGCTGTATCCAATACTTCTTTTTTGGTCACTTCAGGTTTCTTTCTTTCAGATATTCCTCTGTTCAATGCTTTAAAGACAGGTTTTGAATATTTTCCTACGAAGAAAACTGAAAGTACAACTGCTGGCGATACGATCAAAACACCCACATAATGTGCAGGGATTATATCGAGCATCATGCCAACAATACCTATACCTATGGGAACTATGCCCTGAGACATAACTTCTAAAACAGAAAAAACTCTTGATCTGAAGTTAGCAGGTACAAGTTTCTGCATTGTTGTCATGAATGGTGTATTAACATATGCGTTGAAGGTACCTATACCTATGAACAATGCACCAAACAAACCAAACAATGTCATTCCTGCACCACCAAACCTGAGGATCATATTAGGGAAGATCATTATAACGAATAAAGTTGTTAGTGCCATCTGTAAAATAAGTCCTCTAGTTATAAGTTTGTCAGAACTTTTCTTTGAAAAGAACACACCTATTGTTATATTTCCGATCAATAAACCTCCTAGGAAAGTAGATTGAAGAAATCCATATTGTGTTGATGTAAATCCAATTACAACTCTCATCACATAAGGTAAAAGTACCTGAAACATCGGATTAATCAAGAAATTAAGTATCAATATAAATACCATCATTATGGTTATGGCTCTTCTATCGATGATGAAATTGAAACCTTCTTTAAGATCTTTTATCACGTTCTTAACGCTGCCTAGCTTCTTCGTGTCCTGATGGTAATCAATGAACATCTCGCTGAACCCAGATGCTAGAAAAGATATCCCGTTAAAAAGGAGCGCAAACATGATCCCCCCTATTCCATAGAATATACCACCTATAACTGGACCGATGATCATAGAGAGACTGTTGATTGAACCCATTACGGAGTTAGCCCTTGTGAACTGCTCTTCATCAACTAGATCTGGAAGCATTGCTGAAGTAGCAGGACCGAACATAGAACCCATAATCGCTGCTAAGAATTGTGCTCCCAATAATATAGGTATTGTGATCATACCATTTACTGCTAAAATTGCAAGTCCTAATATTAGTGCACCTCTACCGTAATCCATCCAGACCATTATGCTTTTTCTATTCCAAGAATCACCAACAACTCCTGCAAAAGGAATCAAGACAAGACGGGGAACCATAGACATGATCAAGAATAAACCCATCATTGCTCCAGAACCAGTAATATCAAGAACAAATAACGCTAATGCGATATCCTGTATCCCTGTGCCTATCAATGAAACGAATCTTCCGCTGGAATATAATAAGAAATTCCTATTCTTTAACATATGATTCAATTAAGGCGTTCAATAGATATATCTATAGCGAGCAATACTGCTCAACTAATCTTCCCACACATACTTAAAATCACACTCATCTTCACCCTCCATCAGAGTTTTTTTTCTCTTCAACTCTATATTTGGGTGAAATTCTTTAGCCTGAACTATATCTTTTCTGCAAAGTAATTCATAACCAACGTCCTTTATACCAAATTCCTTGAAAACCTTGGCCCACAAACACTCTGTAACAGTATATTTGAAACTGTTTTCAGTCACTTCCTCTACTTTATATGATAGAGTGTTCTTTAGGTTATCAGAATCCAGTTCATCTAATATATATTCTTTGAAATCTTCAAAATCTTCTATATTTAAGTCGCCGGTTCTCTGCATCTTTTTGATCGAATCTACACCCTTCTCTTCAGAAAATTCAGATAATATTTCGATCATCTTTTCTCTACCCACTTCCTCCTGAAACAGCTTCAGTATATCGTACATGCTGCCTACCATAGAAACGATAAATTTCTCGTACGTAGTTTCAAGTTTTTTCTGGAAATCTGCCTTGTTTTCTTTCTTCATCAAAGTTACTTATGTGTTAATTTAGATAAGTACTTTTTCTAGGATAAATCGGGTTTCTCACAGATATAATCAATGAACCCTTGTTTTATTTTTTCACCCTCGATTTTTCTCTCTAAGATCCTATTTTGTTTCAGCAGTATGTTAAAATCTTCGAAGTATTTATCTGCTTCATCCTCTGTGAAATAAGAATGGACCACCTTTTCACTTTTTTCTTCCTGCAAAAATTCTCCTTCGTTAAGTTCTTTACCTTTTCCATACTGAAAATCATCCACAGATAATAAATTAATGTAACATAACCCATCTTCTTTAAGTACTCTTTTTATCTCTCTCACCGAACGTTCTATATCGTTTTTATTCATGTGAAATATAGAGTTGTAAGAATACACATAACTAATAGAACAATCTTCAAAAGGAAGGTCTCTCATATCCCCTTTAGTTATATCAAGATTCAAATCGTTATTCTTTTCAAATTCATTTGCTTTCTCCAGTTTGTAATCATCTAGTTCTATCCCAAAAGTATCGTATCCATTTTGTTTGAACAGCGCCAATGGTGGTTCATCTCCTCCCGCACCACAGTCTAGAATAATATTATCTAATTTATTTTCATTACAATAATTCAGAAAATTGTAGAGTTCCGTTTGTCTGAATGTTTTATTCATTTTACTTTCACTATTTTTCGAAAGTAAATAAACGTTTCTTAAGACTTAATTTATCTAAATTAGAAAAATATAAAAAGAAATTGAACTAAATTAATCGGTTTTATTTTCAGTAATGTCTTTTATGACTCTATCAACGTTTCCTACAAGTAGATACGGATAGAAATCTTCATTGTAGAACCATAATTGATTCTTTACCTCATCGATATCCTTCAAGATAGCGTATCCTTGTGGTGGTTTACCACTTAAAGTGTAAACTATCAATGTAGAATCTTCACCACCTAGATCAGCTTCGTTCACTATAAGTTCCCTTTCTTCTTCGATCTCAGCATGTTCCAATATCTGATTTTTTATCCAGCTCTCTTTAACAGCACCTTTGAACGGAGAATGATCGTATTTAACATCCCTAGACACTTTTATATTCATGGTTTCTAACTCGAAGAATCCACCCTTTGACTCGTAATCTTCACCCTCTTTTTCATCTAAAAAATCTTCATCTTTTGGAAGTTTATCCCTGTCATCGTAAGTATAGCTTTTTTCCGGCTCCTTGTGATGTTTCATATCTAAACACCTATAACTACCTAGAATGAAAGATGATATAAATCGTTTTTTAAGGTATTTTGATTCTATCTATTGAGTCTTTTAATCACAGCAAAAGTTTTAAACTGCGTTATTTCTTTGGTTATTGATATGTCGAGTATTAGGCGTTTAGTTTTGGATATATTGAAACCTCATGAACCCACGGTAGTCGAGTTCACCCATGAAATCTCAAAGCTTAAATCAGTCTCATCGATCAACTCTACTCTTTTAGAAGTTGACGAGAAGGTTAAGAATCTGCAGTTGACTATTGTAGGTTCTGATCTGAACTATGGTGAGATCGAAAAGAAGATTAGAGAACTCGGTGGTAGTATTCATTCAATCGATGAAGTGGTGGCTGGAGACGAAATTGTTGAGAAAGTAGATGTTTCTCAAGAAATTTAGGAGTAATCTAGATGTTGGATCAGTTGAAGAAAACGCTCTTTGGAAGACATGGAGAGAATATAGCTCAGAGATACATAGCTCTTAACGGTTTCGATGGAATTTTAACAGTTTTAGGTATAACTGTTGGGGCATTTTCTACACAGGTTAATTCTCCAGCGATATTGATCTCCTCATGTTTAGGTACTGCTATAGGTTTGCTTGTATCTGGTATCTCAGGTGCTTACATAACGGAGAAAGCACAGCGTTTAAGAGATTTCAAGGAACTTCAGCAGGCTATGCTCGATGATCTTGAAGGTTCTGTACAGGAGAAGGACGTTGAACGTGAATCTGTCTTTATTTCTATATTGAATGGAGCTTCACCCTTTAGTTTTGCATTGATAGCTGTTATACCGTATTGGCTGGCTCAATTTGGTTTGATCGATATGATCAATACAGCTTACTACTTTTCGATGGGATTGTCTGGATCCCTACTTGCTGTTCTAGGGGGATATCTGGGTAAGATTGCAAAGGAATCAATCTTGAAATATGCAGTAAAGATGGTAGCTGTTGGTGGAGTAACTGCGCTGATAATGTACTCCCTGGGTTTAGCAGGTCTCTAGATGGTAGTTACCTAGATAAATCAGATTCAAGTTTGTGATACATATCCGAAACATATATATTAAATAATGTGCAGATGAATAATAATAAAATATTCAGAGATAATTTATATTGCATAAATATAAATAATAATTAAAAAAATCAGTCTTTAAATTATTTATTGAGAAAAAATAATAATAAATACCCCTAATCATATTACTTTTATAACGGCTCGGGCGGGATAATAAAGCAAGACAGCAAAAACCTACTCGGGAAGGGTGAAAATAAAACAGAAAGGGAAGGGAGAAAAGTGAACAACAAATTGAAGAGTATATTGAGCAGTTTGATAGTCATCGGAGTAGTCGCATCAATGATGTCTGCTGGAACTATGTCATTTTTCAATGATGAAGAAAGGGCTAAAGGTATTTTTAGAATGGGAACTATAGATATCGAACTAGATCCATCAGAAGGACAGACTGTCACAACGTTAGAAGGACATACGGATTTGAAACCATGTGAAACAGGCTACATAGAATTAGTAGTAAGGAACGTAGGAACAAATCCTTTAGAGCTATGGAAACATATTACCAATGTAGTCAACTTCGAAAATGAAACGAATGAACCTGAAGACGAATATTATGATGAATATCCTGAAAGTGAGTACTACAATATCAGTGACTATGTAAGATATGACCTTATGGTAAATGATACTGTAATCATAGCAGAGGGCGATGATTACGTGTTAACCGAAAATCAGTCTGTAGAAAATATGCTAGCTATAGACTGGACCGGAATAGAATGCCAATGGATATACCTGGGAGTACTACAACCTGGTGAATGGGTTGTTGTAAATCAAAGCTATCATCTAGATGCCCGTGTAGAAAACTGGGGACAGACCGACTATATAACATTTGATATGGAATTCTTAGCACAACAGATAGAGGGCGCAATTCCACCAGAACCGACCCCAACCTTGATCGGTAGAAATTAAAAAGGTGATTTAACATGAATAAGAATATACTGATGAGTGTATTGGTGGTCATGGTTGCAGGTGCACTGATAAACATGGGAACAATGTCCTATTTTTCAGATCCTGAAGTTGTAGAAGATAATATTCTACAAGCTGGTAACCTAGACATGAAATTCGTCGGACCAGGAGACTGTAATCTAGGTTTGAGTTTTCTATATGATGATTCATTCGTAGGTGTAGACGATAGTTCTGAATTCTCTACAGATGGCTCAACTATCGATCTTGAGACAGATTCTTTTGATATCTTTGGAGGAACAGGTGAAGTTTACGCAACGATAGATGGGGTTTCAGGAAACATAACAAGCAGAGGTACAAGAGGTATAGGTGTTTATGGTGAAACTGCCTTAAATGAACCAGATGAAATTGATTACAGAATATCTTCTGGTAAACAAGAGAGAATATTTATCGAATTTGATACACCTAAATGGCTGTGTAAATTCGAAGTTAGGTCATTATTCTCTGATGAAGGTGAAGGTGGCGAACCAGAAGTTGGAAATGTGAAGATGTGGCTTGCAGGTGATCATGTTGCAGATTACGATTTCACAGGTACCGAATCTTCAGGAGATGGAGATAAAATTGTCAATTTAACCGGTAGTGAAATTCTTGTCGACAAAATAATGTTCTACGTAGCTGAAAGTAATGAATACAGTGATTACTCAGTATCAAGATTGTATTTTGCAGACTATTGCTATCAGGATGATGATTACTTAGAAAACTTTGGAGCATTTTGGGAAGTAAATCATATGAAACCAGGTATGAACGATTCTGCAATCATCGTCTTCAATGAAGATGGAGATAATTTCGGTAATTACCTGAATTTTACCAGCTACTATCAGGCTTATGAAGATGATGACGGAAATGAAGATAATGGCTTAAATTCAGGTCCAGAACCTGACACAGATTTGACAACTGGGGCTGATGATGCCTCGAATGATACATTCGCCAAGTACATGAATATAACAGAGATGGTATATTACAGCGATACTGGTGATTTTTATGATATCATACCAGATATAGATGATGTGGATGGAGATGGATACACTACATTATACGATCTAAGGTATGATCCTACACAACCTCAGGTTCCACTGAGCGCTAACGGAGTGAATGGAGACTATCTTAACATGACTATCGAATTCGGTTATACTGCGGGAAATGAATTCCAAGGAGATATATTCGAATTCTGGATAATCTTCACACTGATATATAACTACTGAAACTTCACTTAAATGAAGGTGAATATGAAAAGAATGACCAAAACAAAACCATATTCCTTTTTTTATTTTTTTAAAAAGGGAGGGTTAAGAAACATGGATAAAGATACGATCATAAATGGAACTATTTACGCATTCCTAGCCGTCTATGTTATAGCACTAGTATTCATACCTTTAGCAGATAGGTCATCTGAGTGGTACATCGTAACATCGAGCTCAATGAAACCTACTTTCAAAGTAGGAGACATGGTGTACGTATCTGAAGTCGATCCAAACAATATCCAAAAAGGTGATATCATAACTTTCAAGATCGAAGACGATGGTGCTACGATCACTCACCGGTGCATTGAAGTAGTAAAGGATCGAAATGAATTATATTTCAGAACTAAAGGAGATGCTAATGAAGAACAAGATCGATTTATAGTACATGATGATGAAGTTATCGGTAAAATAGATAATAATAAAATCTTAGGCCACACACTTTACAACAAGATACCAAGGTTGGGATATCTTTCACAATTTGCACATACCTTTTTAGGATTTATCACTCTGATAATAGTCCCTGGTATGGCATTGATTAGTATGGAAACTTACAACATAGTTGTCACAATCTTAGAAGATGATGATTCTGAAGATAAGAAAAGGAAGGACAATTTTAATGATCTTTTTGAAAAATTAAAATCAAAATTAAAGTCAGTAAGAAAAACAGATATAGATATTGATAGGGTAATAAATCTTGTTAAAGAAGCAAACAGTTATTCAAAAGAAGGTAAATACACTGAAGGTATCTTCAAGTGTAAAGAAGCTATCAGTGTAATTGATGATTACAAAGAGCTGAATAAAGATATCAAAGAGATAGAAAGACATTTTAGCGAATTAAAAGAAGGTGATGACGAATATAATAAAACTAACTATCTGTTATACTTGAGTAAAGAAAAATCTAACAGAGGGGATTATAAGTCCGCCTTAAATATAATAAAATTATCGAGAGAAATTCCATTATTAAACAAAAAAATGTGAAGTTATCTGAATTACAGTATCTAAATCAATTTACATTAGTTCAAGATCTGTAAAATCATCGAAATAAATTTAAGTGAAAAGAATTTCGGTCTAGTCGGAACGATGAAAAAAGGATTCAAAGGGATATCTCTTGTTATCGCAGCAGCTTTTCTTTGGGGTTTAGGAGGATTTTTGTCGAAAATGGCAGTAACCTCCGTAGGTCCTTGGAAATCTGCCCTGATCCGATCTTTATTATTTTTTCCGTTGGTGATAGGATATGTTATCTCTAAAAAAGAATTTGTACTAAGATTAGAAAAAGACTCGTTGTATTCAGTAGGCGCTGGTCTTACAGTTGGATTTGGGATCATACTTATCCGCCTTTCACTAACATTTTACGATGTCAGTATAGTTAAGCCGATCCAGAGGTTGAGCATTTTAGTTACCGTCATATTGTCCGTATATATTTTAGGCGAAAAGATCACGATTAAGAAAGGTCTAGGGGTTATTACAGCTTTAATAGCATTTTTCTTCCTCTTCCCACTAAATTCTAGTATTTTAGATTTTGATATGGGTCACATATATTTAATCCTAGCAGTGATCTCTTTAGGATTTACAACGATATTTCTTAGATTGGGAATTTTGAAAAATGGATTGAACAATGCTAGGTTTTATAGAGCGATCACTCAAACATTGATAGTGGTTTTTGCAGTTATTCTTGTAACAGGGGTCAACGGTTTATCAATACCAAGAACTACTGGAATAATATATCCAGCTTTAAATGGGGTTCTTGGTGCAGGAGCATTTATGCTTTTCTGCAGCGGGCTTGAAACTGTAGATGCTAGCACCGCTAAACCAATAGTAATAATCGCTACGATCACAAGCGTAATTTTAGGTATAGTTATCCTAGGAGAGAGTTTTACGATAGAAAAATTGGTCGGAATAACTTTAGCTGTTGTTGCAGTAGGTCTACTCTCTCATGAAAGTTCAGGATCTTGAAGGATGTGACTCTGACAGTTTATAGAACGGCAATCTAAAATCTTTAATAACATTATATGGTTTATATAAACAGGGTGTAAAGATGGGTAAAGAAGATGCTATGAAAAAATTGAACAATCTACATGATAGGATAAAATTTGATATGAAGAGGAACAGGAAAAATGATCAGATAGGTTTGAAAGATTACAAGAAGATGGTTGAAGAGATAAAAGATGAGATAGAGAAATTGTAGTAATGTTATGTAAATTTTAGAAACATTTAATAAGCAGAACCCTCAGTAAATATAACACCGTGTTATTACTGAGGTAGAAGATATGGATAAAATGTTGAAGATTGTATCTATCGCATTCGTGATAATGATAGGAATTAGTGTACTTCTATTTAGGAACATGAAACGACAAGAAAGGATAGATAAAATGATGACTGGGGAGATACCGGATATAGATAAAGACAGACCAAAAGAAGTAGAAAAGGCCACATTTTCTTTAGGATGTTTTTGGGGACCTGATGCAAAATTTGGAACCTTGGATGGCGTTATTAGAACAAGGGTAGGATATGCCGGAGGAAATAAAGAAAATCCGACCTATCATAATCTTGGCGAGCACACTGAAACGATACAAATTTTTTACGATCCTGACAAAATATCTTATGAAAAGCTTTTAGATATCTTTTGGCAGAGTCACGAACCTACAGTTAGAAGAAGCAATCAATACATGTCTAAAATTTTCTATCACAACGAAAATCAGCAAAGAGTAGCATTAGAATCCAAAGAAGATTTAGAAAAAGAATTGGACAAAGATATAAAAACAGTTATTTCCGAATTCAATAGATTCTATAAGGCAGAAGATTATCATCAAAAGTACTATCTAAAGCAGCACAAAGACTTTTTGTCAGTTTACAAAGAGATATATCCAAACCATAACAAATTCTTAAAATCTACTGCTGTCTCTAGAGCTAATGGTTATGTGGTTGGAGATGGTTATCTTGAATCTCCTGAATCACTTATAGATATGGGTCTGAGTGAAGAAGGCAGGAAGAAGTTATTTGAGGATTGGATGGACGCTCAGGACTACTCAGGAAAGAGTTGTTCGATACCCTTCACATGATTCTTTTTACTGATAAAAAAATTAATATGTAGATAAAATATTATAAAAATATGTTCAAAGCACTCAAAAGGTTTTCGATCGCTGACCTTGCACAACAGATGGTCGGGGGATTCCTTTTAGCTGGTCCATTTGTGGTTACTGAGGAGGTATGGAGATTGGCTGAGAATCTCAACTGGTATCATCCACTATTCACCATACTTATCGTCTTTAGTATAGGATATGGAGCACTTTATGAAGCTGATGAAGACCGAGATGCAGATAAAGAAGCAGATATCGCTGGAATACCAGTCAGATTTCTTTCACTACTATTCGTTACTTACCTGTCAGTTTCTGTTCTTATATTTGTATTTGGAGCCAATTACACATTTGATGCTACTTTTTATACCGTACTTAAAGTCATAAGTATAGCTTCGATATTCAGTGTCATAGGCGCAGCTACTGCTGATACAGTCTTCTGATCACGCTATTCTATATCAGTGACCTCCACGTGACCCGACAGGTCGACCTGTGGGAATGGTATCTCGATATCTTCCTCATCGAATGCTTCCTTCACTGATTGGACATAATCGGATTTTATCTTTATGAAATCTGTTCTGTTTGGATCTTTGATCCAGAATCGTGACTGGAGACCGATATATGAATTAGCTAGTTCAGTTACTCTGACAGAAGGTTCTGGATCTTCCAATATCTCGTCATGTCCTTCAGCTTTTTTTACTATTATTTCGTTAGCTTTGTTTATATCGTCTTCGTAGGCAATACCGAACATGAATTTTAGTCTTAGTTTATCCTTAGCTACAGGGTTTTTGACTACGTTATTTGTCAAGAGAGAATTGGGCACTGTTAAAAGTTCATTATCAAATGTTCTAACTCTAGATACTCTTAAACTTATCTCTTCAACAACACCTTCATTGCCGTTCCATTCGATCCAATCACCTATCTTGAAAGGTTTCTCTGTGTAGATGAATATACCGCTGACAAAATTTGCTATTATATCCTTCATTGCAAAACCTATGGCTAATGTACCTGCTGCTGCGATCGTAGCAAAAGCTGTTAGAAAGTTACCGAATCCTGCAAAACCAAATGCTATCGCTACTGCTATGAATAGTATGGTGAATTTAATAATCTTTAGAATCGGTTGTCTAGCATGCTCCTCTACGTCATTCTTTGAAAGTATCTTACTTATCAGTGGTAGAACTGCCAGTTTCCCTACAAAGTATATTATTAAGAAAGCTACAGCAAAATATATCACTTGTGTAATCGGTGTAGCATAGCTGTTTGGCAATAATCTGTCAAGAAAGGGCAATGGACTTACCATGGTGTATTGTAATCAAATCTGTAATTTATATAATTTATTACCTGTTTATTTCCATCTTTTTCCAACTTTATTAAATATTTTCGAAACTTTTAAAATGAATGAATATATATTGGTATAGAGTTTAAACCTAGAAGGGTATAGAATGAGATCATTAAATGATCATATTAGATTTTATCTGCTCATCATTTTAATACCCACTTTAATATTTATATCAGCTGTAGACTATCAACAAACTAACGATAATATTAAAAATAATTTCAATAAACAGAAAATAAACGCTAAAGAATCGATAGAAGATTCGATCGAATTAATCGATAACAGAAATGTCATGCTCAGTGATATTTTTTCAAAACAGATGAAGCAAAATTCTCAACCCTTCTTAAAAGCGTATAATCAATCATCGAGTATAAGGGATATCCGATTAAATTCAGTCAAAAATAAAATGAACTGGAGTATGGAATTGGATACTGTTGATCTTTATGTTATCAATAAAACTGGAGTGATAGTAAATACCACTTACAAAAACGATATGGGACTAGATTTTAAAAACTTCCCAGATTTTTATTCAAAACTAGAGGCCATTTTTGAAAAAGGCGAATTTACTTCAGATCTTATAACTGCAGAAATAAATACAGGAAAATTTAAAATTTTTTCATATATGCCAACTCCTGACAGTAAATATATCTTGGAGATAGGAGTCTATTCTGAAGAATTAAATGATTTGTTAGGGAAAAGAAGCTATCAAGAAACAGCCAATAGATTGAAGGGTATAAACCCATATGTAGAAGATCTCAGAATTTTTCATTATAATGGAGTACTGATCAGTGATCCTTTGCACAACACCAGTAAACGTGTAAACGAAATTTGTTTGAATGTATATAATAATAAAACAAATGTAACTGAGATTTATGACGATAGAGGTGTCAAAAAAGAATACATTCTCGTTCACCTTCCTCATGAGGAATACCCTTCTGAGGCAAGTAAAATAGTCGAGCTCACGTATGATGAAAATTTGAAAGATATTAAATTAAGGCAGAATTTATATCTGCATATATTTATTGGAGCATTATCAGTGATAATTTTAACATTGACTATATTTTTAGTATCTAAATATATAACTAAACCAGTATACGACATCATAAGTGATATAGATAAAATTACTAAAGGGAAAAAAGAAGGCGAGATCAAATTAGATAAAGAGACTAAAATTGAAGAATTAGACATTTTGAAAGAAAGTACTAATAACATGCTAAATAAATTGAGAAAATCTATCACAGAACTTAACGACTCGAAAGAAAGAGAACGATTTTTAAAGTCATTATTAAGGCAGGATGCAAACAATAATCTATTCGTATCTATAGGCTTCTTACAGCTTATTGACAAGGAAAATTTATCTTATGAGGACCGTGAATACCTTGAAAAAGCGATTAAAAGCAATAAGAGGATAATGGATTTAGTGAAATTAGAGAAAGAAGTAAACAATTCAACTGAAGGGTATGTAGACAAAATTAACTTAGATAATATTTTCAAAAAGGTTTTAGATGAATCAAAAAAGATATTTGAAGAAAAAGATATCGATATCGATTTAGAAGTAGAGAAAAATATTGGTAATATCAAAGGAGGTCAATCACTCATAACGATTATAATAACCTTGATAAAAACCTGTATAAGGAGAGGAGGATGCAGTAAGATAAGGTTAAATGGTAAAGGAAAAGGAGATCAGGTAAAAATAAGCATAGAGGATAACGGAAATAAGATCCCTGATACTATCAAGCAAAAGATATTAGAAGGCAGATATACTGGAGGTAGTTCAGGTATAGGCGGTGCTATCTATTTCATCGTCAAAGAGATACTGGACATTTACGATGGTCGTTTAGATATAAATGATTCTAAGATGGGAGGAACGAGAGTAGATATATATCTAAAAAAGAATTAACTTAGTTTTTAGAAAGATTCACTCATAAAGAGATTCTATATTGTATTCGATCTCTTTAATCTCAAATTTGAACCATGTGAAATCTCCAGAATCTAGTTCCCAGGTTATTTTTCCTTTTGTGGGTATTTTGATACCGTTTAATATTTTATGTTCTGTAATATCAATGACCCATCTTTCCTTTGAATAATTTCCACCCATTTCTCTGTACCTATCTGCTTCGAACTTGATCACATCTCCATTCTCGTTGAAGGTGAATATTCCTGACTCACTGGTTTCATCATAACTCATAGTTGCTTCTGCTTTTTTATCGTTTACTTTTTCCCATTTGATATAATCTTCTAGAGCTGCGGTTGGGAACCATACTGTTTCAGCTAGAAATCTGAGAAGTGTCCCCTGATCAATCTTTGGACCAGAACTGTTTGCGATAGGGATCATAGACATGAATTTGATAAGCATATTTCCTTTACCTTCAAAATACATATCTCTCCCAACAATATACATAAAAGGTGCAGCTTTGATTCTAGCTTTCCATATAAATCCTGGCTTTCCGACTGTAAAGTATTGTTCTGCATCTGCTAGCATCCAGGATTTGTTTCTATCCAATCTCATTACAGCTTTTTGCTTGAGACGAGCAGAGTTTATCTTTCCTCTACCGATAACTTTCGATGATTTTAACCAATTCTGAACATTATCCGGTAGATCTTTTATGTCTGACCTTTGGATTTTGCTTTTATCGGATTTCTTGTTGTTTCTAAATAAATCCTTAATTTCCCTACTTACTTTTTTATTAAATCTCTTATTAGCAAAGAAGGACCCCAAGAAGCCGATAATGATTATTGTAGCTATTATCGATATTATAATAGTTAATACAAAGTACATTATGGAAGTAAATTTACTGATTATACTTATAATTGGCTATATATTCTAGAGTTAAGATATCCTTTTTATTTGAAAAACTATTTAAGACCTTGACAAATCAGTTGTTATAGATGGTTTCAAAAAAAGAAATCGAGAGACTGCGCAGGGAAGCTCAAACTATTTTCTCAGATATTAATGAGATAGATAATAAATTAGAAGAGGCAAGACATGAAAAGGGGGACCATTGGGAGGATGAAAAACTTCACCTGAAATTAGATAGTCCAAAGGGTGAAGAGATAGACATAGAACTAGAACTGAATATGAGTGCTTCTGAGAACGCAGAAATAAGATACGATAAGGTTAAAGATATGGAGGATGAACTCACTAGAAAGAAAAAAGTTCAGGGGGAGCTTGTTGATGCACCGCCAGATCCAATAACCTTCATGATTTTAGATCATTTAAAATTGGTCAAAGGAGATTATCCTAGATCTATATCTAGAAATATAAATGCAGAGAAAAAGAAAATAGTTTCTCTTTGTGAAAAGTTAGAAGAAAGAGGTTTGTTGGAAAGGATTTCGTCAGGGATGTTAAAAAGAAAAAAAGTGAAACTGAAAAGATCTTTAGAAACACATCAGCATCATACATATTATCGTTTATCAGAAAAGGGAGACCATCTTTTAAGATTCTTAGAAACAGAAGATGGTAAAAGGAGTTTTTTTATCAAGATGGATAAAGCAAGGAAAATAGCAAAACGTCTATGGAAAGGTGGACCGGATTATTTTAGAAATACTTCTGAAGAGATGGGTATCGACCTTAAAAAAACCAGGCAGTTATACAAAGCAATGATGATAGCTGATATTGTAGAAACCTATGATGGAAGTATAATAAAAGGTAGAGAAAGAAAACTAAAACCTAAAAAGGAAACCCACAGAAAACATACTTATTATATAACTACAGATGAAGCAGAACTTGTAATCAGAGATATGGATTGATGATTTACTGGAATTTACTCTCTTCTTTTTCATCTTTTTTCTCATCACTGTAGAATTTGTCCCCTTTTTCAACATCTGTATATGTTCCTTCACTAATAGAAGATGCTACTATAGTACCAGCTAGCGCGTCACCTGTACGTTTAGATGTTATGAATATGAGTGCCAGTTCAAATAAGCCAAATGGTATACCTATATAGGGTACTCTCAAAAAATATTTTGTAGAATTTCTGATGTACGATTTTACCAATGATAATTCATTACCATGATGATCGACTACATTTATACTAAGTATCTTTTTACCTATACTTTGACCCCAAACTAGATCAGATTCTTGTATTGCAAAATAAGATATGAAGAAGAAACTTATTATCAAGTGTATCAACACATCCCTAAATGTTTTAAAATATTCTGGCGCTTCATAAATGTTAGTTCTCAATGCGAATATCTCCTGGGCATACATCGATGGAATCACGTTAAATAGCCCCAACATGGTCAATATAATAAAGGACAAACCACTAAAAATAACAAAATCGATGATAAAAGCTAGTAATCTCTTTATCATTCCAGCCTCAACAATAGACACATTTTCCTTTTTTCTATAAACGAAGTCCATGTTACCGATTGGATAATTATATCTAATCCATTAATTAAAATTTTCCTTACATTATCGTCCTAATCTCTAATATTTGAAACTAATCAGTCAAGCTGTAGGATCATTCACTCTCCCCATGAAAAGGATGTTGCCAGTGATATCATCTTGGATTATAAACATGAACGGGCGATTAGCTATAAATCTAGGTCTCTCATCTATGGCTGTCCTTTCCATACCAACGATAGTAGCAGCAGCTGCTTCTGACCCTTTTTCGTCAACATCTATGAAAGCTTTGTGTTTGACAAATCTGATGAACAAACTTTTACTACCATCTATTCCAGAAAAATCTGCACCTCTTGAAAATGCAGTAGGCATACCCAGGTCACATAACTGATTATTCAACTTGTAATTTGAGCTAAAATTGAATTTAGGTATGGAAACCAAACTCATAGATTTGGGTTGAAGATCTTCTCTCCATCTTTGTAAATTTTCTTCTGTGATCAGATCTCTAGTCTGGTCCAAGCTTTTTTCAGTTGGTAGTATGAAAAGCATCGATGTCTCATTACCGAAGTAATTCTTTTTGAGAATCTTGAAATTATCATTACTTGTATAATTGAAATCACCCTCTTGTCTCATGAAAGGTACAGTTACTTCCTTATTTTGATCGGTATAGAAAGTATTTTCTTGTGTATCATTTTCATTGAATGGTTTAGCCCATCTACCCTTGAAATAAATAGCATTACCTAACACAAAACGAGTATAACTTGTTATATCACTTTCACTCACTATATTATCAATTTTACCTTTAGTATTGTTGGAAACCCAATTATTTATCATATCACATGCCTTAGATGGGTTGTTTCTGAAATCAACATTTGTAACGTTGGAGAAATAATAGTTCATCAATATGAACTTGTATTCTTTTAATATAGGAAAATCATCATCCATCCAGGCTGAGTTAGCAGTGGACATCTCATAATTGGTGTTGTTTGTGTTGTATATATCGTGAAGATATCCATACGATTTTCTTAGTTGTGACTTATCGTCAGGGAATCCAAACACTTTTTTCATCTCTTCAACAGTTTGGTTTCTTGCACCCTCATATGTCATCGCTAAAGCTGAAGATATGCTCCAAGGAGAATAGAATAAGTTTTTATTTGAATTTAATTCGTGATACAGGTCAAATGCAAATTCATTATTACCTTTGATAACTTTATTTAAATTATCCTCAGTAGGATTGTATTTTACCTCATCCATGTTCAAATCATCATATGTTTTATCAGTATCCTCTTTGGTGTTAGACCCTTTTTTAAACTCGTGATAACCTATAGTAAGACCTGATACCAGTAAAAAAATTACAATTATCACTGTTAATTTATCCCTCATAGCTATCGATATTAAATATTTTCTTCATATTATTTAAAGTCTTTTTCACCCTGTTATTATTATGACTAAGAGAATAGAATATCTGTAAATATATAAGCATTTTAAATTGTAATTATAATAAATATGATAACAATTAATAAATAAATTTTAAAAATTATCAACTTTAATTTTATACTTTTATTATATATGTATTAAAAAGTTTACATTTATTGGTATGTAACCCTAAATTATTTAACTAAATAAGAAAATTCCAACTATTATCTTGTGATAAAATGAAAAATTTGAGCAAAAGAAAAGACACAAAAGATAATAAATTAAGATTCAATTTGGGTAAAAAATTGATAGCACTTTTCTTAGCGATTTCACTTATACCGTTATTTTCAGTGGTAGTACTTTCAAATAACAGTATGGATGATCTCGGTAATTACTCTGAAGATAACAGTTCAGATGCTTTAAAGAATCAAATGGAAAAACAGCTTATGAACGAGGCAAAAGCTAGACAGGAAGAGATCCAAAATTTGATCAACGCTAGAGAAGTAGATGCTAGAAGTTTATCTCACATGGGCGCGATAAATAACTATCTTGCAGCAGATAAAGGTGAAATGGAAACGATCCAGCAGTTGAGTGAAGATGAATTAGGATATATTTCTAAACAGATGTGGGATACCCTAGATTCTCTTAAAAGTACAGGTATAAATGCAACCGAAGCAGAAAAGATCATCGCAGGAACTTCTGGAAATTTCTTAAATCCTAACGGCACGATGACTGATACATTTGAAACTGGATATATAGGAGATACAGGATATTCTTATATCACAGATCTTGACAGCAATATAGTAATTCATCAGAGTCTCGCTGATGGATATAATCTCGAAGAAGAATCAGGATTGACTGTATTCAATCAAATAAAAGACAATATAGAGGATAGTCAAGATATCAGAGATGGAGAAAGTTATGGGGTCGCATCATATATGTGGGAAGATACCACTCAACTAGGCGAACCTTTAGAAAAGAAATTCATTTCTTATACCTACTATGAACCATATGATTGGATAATCTGTCCAAGTGTTTATTACTACGAATTACAAACGATGGCTGTTGATGATGCTAAAGAGCAGGTAGAGGATACTTTTGTCAATTATTTAGGTAATAAAAAAATAGAGGTGGGAGATACACAGAAAGAATCTTACCATGAGATTATTTTTGCTGGTTCTGATGGTGTAGAGATAGCATCAGCAGCTGAGGGAAAAATAACGACTGATACATCAAAAGATCATCATTCTGAAAGTTGGTTTAACGGGGCTGAAAATGTTGGAAAAGGAAATATTTATTTTGGAGATATATACACGGTAAATGATGAAGAAAGACAGAATATATCTGCACCTGTTTACTATGATGGTAACTTTTCTGGAGTGATCTCTATGACTTTCCAATACTCTGTTATAACTGATATTACTAACGAGGTCACAATTGGTGAAACAGGATACATATATATCGTGGCAAATGATGGTATTACTGTCAGTCATCCAAACTCAGATGTGATTGGTACAAAGACTATTATTAGTCCTGACAAAGTTGGACAGGACTTAGTAAACATCGTTGAAAATGATATGCTAAATGGAGAAACTGGAATAAGTGAATACACTTATCAAGGTGTTCCAAAGTGGGTAGCTTATGCACCGTTACAGGTTGGAAATTCACAATTTTCGATAGCTGCAACTTTACCCGTTGAGGAAGCTACTGCAGCTGCTACTCAACTTGGTGAAGATCTACAGCAGGAAACGAACGATTCAAGAAATATGATGTTTATGATAGCTGCGGTCGCCGGTGTTGCTGTTGTTGTGGTCGGTTTCTTCTCAGCACGATACTTCTCTAATCCGATGGTATCCATCAAAGAGGAAGCTGAAAGACTGGCAAATGGAAACTTATCTTCTGATTTTGATGTTAAAGAATCTGGTGATGAGATAGGAGATATGGTCCGAGCTTTCAAGGCGATGAAGTCTAACTTGAATACCTCGTTTGAAAGGATAAAGAATACTGTAAAAGCTCTTGAAAAAGGAGACATGAACAGTAGAGTTGAACATAGTGATCTAAGTGGCGAATATGAAGAGGTTGCTAAATCTGTGAATAATAGCGTTGAAGGAGTACAGCAAGGTTTCTCTGCTATAAGTAATGTTTTAAAGAAGATGGAACAGGGTAATTTAGAGGACAGGATAGATACGCAAAGATTCCAAGGAGAATACAGAAAGATAGGCGAATCAGTTAATGCCAGCCTGGATAGGATAGCTGATGCATTTGAAGCAATAGCTGACGAGATGGAAGAAGTAGAACGAGGAAATTTGGATAAAAGGATAAGAGCAGAAGATTACGTTGGTCAATATAGAAATATAGCAGAATCTATCAACAACAGTGTAAAAGGGGTACAGGACGGCTTCGCTGCTATCAGTGAAGTATTAGAAAAGATGGAACAAGGAGATCTAGACGACAGGATAGATACTCAAAGGTTTGAAGGCGAATATAAGAAGATCGGAAAATCAGTCAATAAAAGTTTAGAGAATATAGCTGAGGCATTTGAGGCAGTAGCTGATGAAATGAAACATGTAGAAAAAGGTAATTTAGGCGAGAGAATAAATTCAAGTAGATTTGAAGGAGAATACAAGGAGATTGCTCAATCAATAAACAACAGTGTAGAAGGAGTACAGGAAGGCTTTGCTGCTATCAGTAACGTGTTAAAAAAGATGGAGCACGGAGATCTTGATGATAGAATAGACGAAGAATCTTTTGAAGGCGAATATAGAGAGATAGGCGAGTCAGTAAATGCAAGTATAGAAAAAGTTTCAGAAGCGATGAAACAAATAAAAGAAGTCATGGCTGGCCTAGCAGAAGGTGATCTTAGTAAAAGTGTAGATGCTGGGCAACTTGAAGGTGAATATAGAGATATAGGTGAAGATGTCAATTCTAGTATACGCTCTACAAGAGAAAATATAACAGATATAAGAACAGCTTCTGAGGAAGTTGATAATGCTGCAGAATCGATAGCTGCATCATCCGAAGAACTAAATTCCACTGCTGAGAATGTTTCAAGTTCAGTCCAAAATATATCTGGTGGTACCTCAAGACAGGCAAAGATGTCAGAAGAGATGAGTCAGCAAATAGAAAGTGCTGCTGCAAATATGGAGGAGACTTCAGCCTCTACTGAAGATATAGCAGCATCTGCTGAAGAAGTAGCAGCCCAAACTGATGAAGGTAAAGATCATGCAAAGCAAGCTTCAGTTCTAGTAGATGAACTTCAAAACAGACTCAAAAGCACAAGGCAAAAGGCTTTCGAACTAGATGAACAGTCAGATGAGATCGGAGAAGTCATAGAAACAATATCTGATATAGCTGAACAGACAAATCTATTAGCTCTTAATGCAGCAATAGAAGCAGCAAGAGCTGGAGAACACGGAAAGGGTTTCGCTGTAGTAGCTGATTCTGTTCGAGAATTAGCAGAGGAAACTCAGGATGAAACAGAGAATATTAAGAAGATAATCGAACAGACTCAGATAAACGCATCAGACGTGGTAGAAGGTGTTAAGGATGTTACAAAGAAATCGAATGAAGTCAACGAGGCTACAGAAGAGAATTTAAATTCTTTAGACCAGATTGATGAAGCAACTGATACTGTTTCAAGCTCCATACAAGATATCTCTTCTGCTGTAGATGAAGTAGCAGAAGATTTACAGCAAGCTTCTGAAAAGATTGAAAAAGTAGCTGAGATAGCCGATGAAAGTTCGACTGAAGCAGAATCTTCAGCAGCTGCTGCAGAGGAACAGAATGCATCTGTTGAAGAGTTGTCCAGTTCAGCACAGCAGTTATCAAGCCTTGCGAATAATCTATCTGAGATAGTTAGACAGTACAGGACTGAGTGATATCATGAGTGAAGACAAAAGTTTCATAGATGAAAGACAGCAGGTAGTCATCTTTAGAATCGGAGATGACTATTTATCCTGCCCAATTTCACAAGTCAGAGAGATAATCCAATTGAAAGAGGTAACACCAGTTCCTTCAACTCCGAACACTATACGAGGTATAATAAATAGAAGAGGAGACATCACGACCATATTGGATCTACCAAAATTATTAAACATAAATACAGATCTTGATGAGGAAAACTCTCAATTGATGATACTCTACGATGAAAAGGAAGATATCGGAGTGATGGTATCAGAGGTAACAGAGATTCCGACGGTCGATAAAGATGATATCGAAGAACCATCTAAAGCTTTAGAGACCCCTGTAAACGAGAAGTACTTAGAAGGAATACTGAAGGATGAAGACAAACTGATATTACTAACAGATCTGTTAGCAATGGTTGATTCTATAGCTGGTACTGATATCAAAAAAGCAGAAGCTGCTGCAGGTAATATCTAAAAAATTTTTTCTTTTTTAATTGATTTTATAAAATAAACAGATTATTGGATGTATTTTTAAGGAAATGATAAGAAAAGCGCCCCGGCCGGGATTTGAACCCGAGTCGCAGCCTCGACAGGGCCACATGATGGGCCACTACACTACCAGGGCTTGTTTGCAGTATCTCTAATAAGATGCAATATTAAAGTCTTACTGTTGTTATTTCTCCGTAAATGCCAAAAATATAAAAAGATGTCGGATTCTAACGGTATGATGCATCCTGTTATTAGAATGATTAGGCCATTGAACAGCCTGATGTCATCGTTTAGTATTCCCATAGTAATGGTAACTCTGTTTGGATTCAATATATTAGGCTTAACAATGATTATACATACTATAATCGGTATGGGAATCGTATTTCTTTTCACATCTGCAGGGAACGTTTTGAACGACTTTATGGATAGAGAAGTGGATAAATTCAATCATCCTCATAGACCAATACCTTCTGGAGAAGTGGATCCGAAGGATGCTTTAAGATACTCTATAGGTATGTTTTTGTTTGCAATATTTATATCGTTTTTTCTGTCAACAATCCTTCCGCAATTAATTGTATTATCAGCAGTAGTTTTGATGGTTTCTTATGAGTGGAAATTTAAGAAATCTGGTTTGGCAGGAAATATTATTGTCTCATTTCTAACTGGATTAGTATTCATTTTTGGTGGTTCTATCTATGATAAATTATACTTACCGGTAATACTCGGATTGCTTGCTTTCTTAGCTTCAGTAGGAAGAGAGATAACTAAAGATATACAGGATATGAAAGGGGATTTAGACAGAAAAACATTACCTATGAGAGTAGGGAAAAAGAGATCACAATATGTTGTTACAGCCTTCGTATTTTCTGCTGTTTTGCTTTCACCACTGCCTTACATAGAAAACCTTTTATCTTTGTCTTATCTGGTTATAGTCACATTCGCAGATGTAGTATTTATATACTCTTTGATAATACTACAAGAGGCTGAAAGATCACAAAAGTTCAACAAGATAGGAATGATAATTGCTTTGATAGCATTTCTTGTTGGAGGTATATTATGAAAGTTATAGATCATATCTTAGAAAAAATAGAGAAAGAAACGCTTCATATGGGGCTTATTGATCCGGATGAACAGACACCTGATGAAGCAGGAAAGTTAGCTGAAATATTGGAGGAAGCCGGAAGCGATGCCATCATGGTAGGAGGTTCAACAGGGATTACTAAAGAAAATCTTGATAAGACAGTCAAGGCTATGTCTGATCGAATAGACCTTCCAATAATACATTTTCCAACTAAAGCTGGTGCAATGTCCCAGTATGTCAATGCCATTTATTTTATGAGTATGCTGAACTCTAGAGATTTATCTAAAGTAATAGGTGAACAGGTGATGGGAGCACCAATGATAAAAAAGATGAACATCGAACCTATTCCAATGGGATACGTGATTGTAGAACCTGGTATGAAAGTAGGTGAAGTTGGTAATGCAGATCTGATATCAAGAGATAAACCTGAATCAGTTATCAATTATGGACTTGCAGCACAATATTTGGGGATGAAATTATTCTATCTAGAAGCAGGCTCAGGGTCGCCAGAACCAGTACCTTTAGAAATGATCAAAGCATATAAAGAAAACGTAGATATTCCACTTATAGTAGGTGGAGGAATTAGGAATTATAAACAGGCTAAAAAGATAGCTGAAGCAGGAGCAGATGTGATAGTTACAGGTACAGTTCTTGAAGAATCTCAAGAAGTAGGCCAGAAAATGAAAGAACTGATCTCAGCTATAAAAGAATGTTAAATATGGAAAGAAAAGAACAAGTTTTAGCTTATGATCGACAACTGAATCTACCCATGTTCAGATGTCCTAAGATTATTTATCAGATTCCTTTGCTTCTCCTTTTGACTATTTTTATCTATTTACGTATATTTCCAAATAATTTAGAAGGGTTTATGTATTCAGTGCTTGTATTTTTTTTACCCTCTCTTATTACCGCTTTCATATTACCTCAATTAAAATGGTATGACGAGCAGATAGATATTAGACAATCTATGCTACTCATTTTGATTTCTTTATCGATCATCACTTTCTTAATATATCTCTGGACATTCTTTAGCATGAAAGATACAACTTCTATAATTTTAGCTATTGGAGTTCCTGTATCATTTCAATACTTAGTCTTCAGAACAGCTTTTATACCTGATTGGAAGAAATCTTTGCCTCATTCTTTAATTCAAACTGTAATTTTCATACCGTTTATTCAGATTTATACAAACATAGCAATAACACAAATAATCTATCTTTGTTTCATAATGCTTTTTGCCATTTTGCCTGTTATAGGCTTATTAGCATTTTTAAACAAACCTTTTGTAGATAATTTTGATGTTTCTGCTACAAAACTGATCAATATAAGTTTGAAACTTTTAAAGGGAAAAGACGAAGGTGAGAATGAACTTGAAGAAGTCTTTAAAAATAACTCATTAAAAACTGACATCGGTTTTACAACTTTCTCTTTTAGAACCCAAGATAAAGAAAAAGCGATTTTTGTAATTCCAGGTATTCACCCTGGTCCTGTAAAAGGAATAGCTGGATCTAGAATTCCTGAGATTTTAACAGAGAAGTTAGGTTCTCATGGTGAAGTTTTTACTTTCCATGGATCTTCTACTCATTTACTTAATCCTATTAAAGAAAATGAATGCTATGATTTTGCTGACGAGATAGAAAAATCTCTTGATGATATTGATTATACAGAAAAAGCAACAGAGTATTTTGGACATAATCATGGAGTCTTTGTTGGATGCCAGGCCTTCAATAACGATCTTTTTACCACGGTATCTTTTTCACCACATCCCACAGAGGATATAGAAGCCCCTATAGGTGAGATCATATCGGAACAAGCAGATAGGTTGGGTTTTTCGGAAATAGGGTTCATAGATTCTCATAATTGCGTTAAAAAAGGCTGCAGTGAGGTATATTATCCATCAAAAAGATATAAGAGAATAATTGACAGGGTTGAAGAGATATTTGAGGCAGTTCCTAGAAAAAATCAATATCAAATTGAAATGGGCATTGCATCTAAAAAAGATTATGATAAACATAGAGGTATAGCTGGTGAGGGAATAAAAGTAGCTGCATTAAAGGTAGGAAAACAGTTGAGTGCTCAGATATTGATAGATGGAAACAACATGGTAAGGGGTTTGAGAGAAGAAATCCAGGAAGAGATATCAGATCTAGTCGACATATCTGAGGTTCATACTACCGATAGTCATGAAGTTAACACCTTGATCAGAGATTACAATCCTGTTGGAAAGAACATGAAACATAGGGATATCATTGAAGATGTAAGGAGTTTGGTTGAAGAGGCTATAGACGACCTAGAAAGTGTTGAAGCAGGAGTCTCTAAAGGAGAGGTAAAGAATTTTGAAGTTATGGGTCCTATCAACAGTAATAGATTGACTGCTGTTTCTGAAACTCTTTATAAATTTGCTCCGTTTACAGTGATTCTTTCGTTTTTGGTACAAGCTCTTTCAACATCAATGTTAATTTGGTGGCTCTAGTGAAAACAATTATATATTAATGTATATTGTACCTGAAAATAGATTTGATTAGATTTATTTTCTCGCATTAGCCCGGTAGTGTAGTGGTCAATCATATGGGCCTTTGGAGCCTGTGACGGCGGTTCGAATCCGCCCCGGGCTACTACTTTTTGACTGATTTTTGTTCATCTTTAATAATTTAAATTAAGGTGTTTAATACGTTTTTGTACTAATACTAAATAAGCTTGGCTTTTACTAGTAGTTAAATAATTATTATGATTACCATAATCATGATTTTGCTATAAGGGTGCAATACTAATTATAACCTTTAACAGCAAAATTTTAATAATAATACTTATTCATGTAATTTGTGCGTTATAAGCATAACCAAAATTAACGTTAACAATTAAATCTATTAGTAATAAAGTTAACGACAATATATTTAATTAACTATGTTAATTTTTATTTATGTTAATACAATACATAATAAAGATTAATAGTTTAGTGTTATTTTTATGAATGTTAAGTAAAAAGAATAAAATTAACTAATATGGTTAAAGTTGGGTATTGTATTTATCATACAATAGCACTGAAAAAAACTAAACTCTATAGATTACCAAAATATTACGAGTGAGTGTACCCTCTCTAAACAGAAAATACCTTTTTATCGACTATTACCATACAATTCCCAATATTTATATACGTAAACTAAGGAATGTCGGAAAACATAACTAATACGACGTTACATTTATATATTAAGAGGTGCGATGTCGGAATTTATATTGTATATAACGTCTGTTTTATAATAACTAAATGACGACTAATTTAGAAAGATAAAATAGAAGAAGAACAAGATTAAAAAATAGATCAATTTAGAAATGAGATTGTTTATGATTATTATACACGTGTGCATTAACATAAGTAATCATATAGGCATAATAATAGGCAATTAACAATTTTAGTAAATAATTTAACTATTATACATGTATTTGGTTTTGTAACTTATTAAAAATCTAATATTACGTTTAATAATTAATATTTATAATAGTAAACGTATTATCCTAATATTAACGTATAAAGCTAATGTTGATATTGTGTCAAATACAAATAAACATGAATAATTTTAAATGGTTAATAATATAACTATAACATAACACTTTAAATCATATTAGTATAGCCCTAATTCCATTTTTTGATATCTCTACGATAGCCAAATTATCATTATGTGCAGGACCGGGATTTAAGTAAACTGTATCTTGTTCCTCTATAATCCCTCTATCCTCATGAACGTGACCACTCAAAACTAATTTAGGATCATTAATATCAATTATAGAAAGTAAATCTTGATTCCCTATGTTTTTTTCCCTAGAAGCTTTGTCTAAGTAACCATAAGCTGGTTGATGTAACACAAAAACATCAGAGTCCGTAGATAATTTTTCAAATTTATCTAAATCTTCCTTGCTATAATTTGAACCTGATATACCTACAAATTCAATTCCTTCTATTTTCACAGGATTAAGATGTAAATATCGTGCACTTACTTCCTTATATGCATCTTCTACACCTTTTGGATCGCAGTTCCCAACAACTCCAATAGTATCGGTTGGGATCTTCTCTAGGTAGTCAACAGCATCGTTTTTATTACCAAAATGAGTTATATCACCACATACAACAGTGAGATCTGGATCATGGTTATGATATGCAGCTTTAATTCTATTCAAAGATTTCTTCTCTCCATGTATATCTGAAATTACTAGTAATTTGAGTGACATAATAGAAAAAAGTGTTATTAGGTATTATATATTAGTTTTCAACCAATCTAACCAGTGATCTTCTTCTATTCTGTTTTTTGGTTTTTTATATTTATTCTTTAGATAAGTACCAGCAACATAAATGAAAGCTTTCTCTGTTTCTTCACCATCTAAATGAACCTCAGTTTCCACTCTATCAAAGAAAGGATTTGCATCATTTACACCTTCAATTTTGTCGTATTTCTCTATCAATGGTCTAACATCATTACATTTGAATAACTTTCCCTTAATTTTTTTCTTTCCATCCAATACTAAGAAAGGAAATCCCTTCGTTTGATAAAGACTACCTTTAACCCATCCTTCTTTAACCTCTTCTATAAATTTATTAGTATCTATTCCATGGGATGGGTCTTCATCTTCGAATATGAATGTGCCGTAAACAAATAAGCTATCTATTGTCACCAATCCTACTCAAGAG
Organism: uncultured Thermoplasmata archaeon; assembly: GCA_964516805.1. Lineage (GTDB taxonomy): Archaea > Thermoplasmatota > Thermoplasmata > Halarchaeoplasmatales > Halarchaeoplasmataceae > CAYSTL01. The sequence goes on along the minus strand of CAZEXI010000013.1, from coordinate 1,883 downwards.
TTTTATACTATTAATAGATTACTCAAAATTATCAATTATTAAGTAAAAGAATTTAGAATCTTAACAAATATACTTTTATAACGGAGGATGATTCACAGATTGATTTATCGTGACGGGGAAATTGAAAGGCTCCAAAGTAGTCGTCGATGATGAAAAAGAAGGGAACAGAATTTACAATAAAGGATATTTTGGAAAACCATTATCAGGAGGTGGACTAGAATTAAGTTTACTGGAAGCCATATATCTAATGGAGGCCGATAGATTAGAGATAGAACACAAAGATAAAAAATTAATATCTTTAGATGATGCTATCAAACACACTTCAGAAGATCGATTCTTGGTCAATTATCCCGTTTATAAAGATATGCGTATGAGAGGTTATGTAGTTAAAGAAGCATCAGATCCATTAAACTACAGAGTGTTTCCTAGAGGGGGAGCACCAGGAAAGACACAAACTAAATTTTGGATCAAATCAAATACAGAAACTGATACTTTCTCTATAAAAGAGATATTAACAACGTTAAAAAAAGTTGAACAACTCAAGAAGATATTTCTTCAGGGCTTAGTAGATGAAGAAGGTGATGTGACTTACTATAAAATTACCACAATTGACTTAAAAGGAAAAACTCCTAAAACACCAATTAAAGAACTAGAGAGCAATATATATAATAATAAATTAATAATTGAAGAAAAAGAAGGAAAAAAACTTTATGATGAAGGTTTTTATGGTGACTATAAAAATGGAAGATTAAGTATTTCTTTACTTGAAGCACTATACTTGAATGAAATAAATGCTATTACGGTTAATGATCTCCAAAAAAATAGGAACTTGAACCATCAAGATTTACTCCAACATGGTATCGAAACTCAAGAAGATTTTGAACTAAGATATGATATATATAAAGACCTTAGATCCCGTGATCTAGTACCAAAAACCGGTTTCAAATATGGTGCTGTTTTCAGAGCATATGAGGGAGATCCTGATGAACACCATGCCGAATATATTGTACAGCCTATATCCCAAGATTATACGTGCAGTTGGTATGATATAAGCAGAGCTGTACGAGTTGCTCACAGCGTAAAAAAGAAATTCTTATTTGGAATAAAAGATGAGGAAGAAATCAAATATGTAAAAATAAATAGGGTTACACCTTAATGTCTCTTTTTAAGCTCTTTAGCAAGTTTGTTTAAAAACTCTTCTTTCTTTTCTTTCTGTTTAGGTATGATTATCCTTCCATTTTCCTCGTACCAGTGAGCAGGGTGTTGCGCATGTCTTTCGGTCCTGTTGGGTACATCAAGTTCATCCAATATTTTACCTATATCCTCAATATTAGGATTTTTGATAGCAATATTCTCAGGTACCCTTCTACCGTTAGACCTAGATTTGTTCTTGTCAAAATATTCGGGATAGATTATCCAGGTTTTTCGCTGCCTTCTAGGCATTTTATTCCTCTATCAGAACCGCGTTTACGACACCGTCCTGGCCAGGTCGAGAAGTTATCTTAGCTCTTCCTTTGGAAGTATCTATGATAGCACCTTTGGTTAATATGTTTCTCTGAACATAGTTAGGATTTGCAGGATTGCTTTCAACTTCATTTATCTCGACTTTACTAACATTTCCTTCTTTGTCAGCAACGTTAGCATACTCTGCTCCTACAACTCTTACCTTTTGATTGCCACCCATAGTCCTAATCAATTTTCTTCTGGTTGCAGCTACTACTGGGAATTCATAGTCCTTACTAATCTCGAATTTTCGTTTCTTACGGGAGTACTTTCTTTTTCCTCCAGTGGTCTTTCTTTTTGATTTTCCTTGCCAGAGAGTCATTGTAATTTCCTCAAGTTCGGTCAGTGAAGGATTTATATATAAATTTTGCCCGTAGGTT
>CAZEXI010000012.1:0-45693 GCA_964516805.1 uncultured Thermoplasmata archaeon | reverse complement strand
TATACAAAGGGACCAGCGGTAACACACTGGAACTTTTCAAAACCGTAGATCACAGGACCTTCAGTTATAGGGATACTCAGGTGGAGAACGAAGTCACTTATTACTATAAGATAAACGCATTTTCAGAAGACCAGGAAGGAAAAAAGACGGGTTTGTGTGGTACTACCCCAAGAGAAAAGAAGCTCTTAGCGGATTTTACCTGGAGACCTTTTTATCCTAAAGAAGGCAACCTGATCTGCTTAAAGGACCTATCAACTGAGGGCAAATATGAGATAATCAACTGGACCTTTGATATAAACAATGGCCAATACATGTTTTATGATGGAGAATGTATAAGACTACTAGCCGGTGTTTACCCCATCAATCTAACTATCAGAGATAAGGTAACATCAGACTCTATTACCAAAGACATAATTGTAGCTGATGATATATCATTCGAAGTGGGACCTGGAAAGGCTAATATAAGTCCCAATTGGGACTATAATGTCAGTATATCTGTTGAACTGGAGAGTAATACTCAGTTTGTGATCTCTGACTTCCCTGAAAATCCTACTAATGCCTCTTTCGCAAATAATACATTCCATATAGGTAACTGTTTTAGTGTTGAAGTTAACAACTCTAGAGCAGTAATATGGCCAATCAACATCAGGGTCTATTATCTAGAAGAAGATCTAAATGAGACTGATATTGATGAAAATACACTCGAAATCTATTACTGGGATGAAGAAGAGCAGAAATGGATCACAGTAGAGAACGAGTGTTCTGTTAATACCACTGATCAGAACAGATACAGCGGTTATGTAGAATGTAAACTAGACCATCTTACGATATTCACTTTAGCAGGGAAAATTAAAAGTATAAATCCACCTCCAACAGCTGTATGTGGAAAAGATATTGATGCTGAAGTTGGTGACAAAGTAAGATTCGAGGCTACTGAATCTACAGACGATACAGGAATAGCCAATTACACATGGATATTCGATTACGATGGAAAGGTCCATCAACTATATGGTGAGATTGTTGAATTTGAATTTAATAAAAAAGGTACTTATGAAGTCGAACTGATAGTGAAAGATAGTTCAAATAATACTGATTCTGATACTATGACAGTAAAGGTCAAAGAAAAAAAAGAACAGGAGATAGATTATTTATTATATTCGATGATCATAATATTGGTGGTAATTGTTCTATCTACATACGCAATTCTTCACCGTAGAAAAAAAGTAAGAAGGTAAAAAAACCCATTCATTCTTTTTCTATATCTCTTCTCCTCTATATCTTTCTATATTTTTCAATATCTCAAATGAATGCATTATGTCAGACCTGGTTACAATCCCGACTAGCTTTTCATCTTCTAATACAGGAAATCTTCCAATCTGTTTCTTTATCATAGTCTCCCATACATTACTCACATCGTCATCAGGGTTTACACATACAACATTTTTTTCCATCACATCCTTAACATCAACTGCGTCTATTCTGTCATCAGATACTTTTTTAGCATCCTGTAGGGTCATTATTCCAATAACTCTATCATCACTAATCACGGGAAATCCAGTATGTTGGTGGCCCATGACCATATTCAAAAATTCCCTTATAGTCATTTCAGGAGGTACCGTCTTCACTTCTTCACTCATTATATCTTTTATATTAACTCTATGAAGGGTTTCTCTTAGTAAAACATTCTGTGATTCCTGAGATGCTCCGATATATATAAAGAAAGCGATTAGTATCAAAAATATATTGGTAAAAATACCTAATATCCCAAAAAAAATTGCAAATACCTTACCGACCTCAGCAGCAATCTTGGTTGCTTTTACATAGGACCTTTTTCTAGCCAACAGTGATCTTAATATCCTACCACCATCCATTGGAAAAGCGGGGATCAAATTAAATCCAGCTAATATGAAATTGATCAATCCTAAATATTTGAATATAAAAATCAGTTCAGTAATTCCTACAAAAGTGCCTATTCCAAAACTAATTATTCCTATGCCTAAACTACTAAGAGGTCCAACAGCACTAATTTTCATTTCCAAGTTTGGATCACTTGGGATCTCTTCCATACTTGACATCCCACCGAATATCCATAATGTTATCTCCTCTACTTTGATACCATTTTTAATACTCAATATAGAATGGGCCATTTCATGTATCAATACGCTTACAAATAATCCAATAGTTAGGACCACACCTAATACGTAGCTCTCTACCCCTGATGAAATACCAGAAGGGTCTATACCCAATAGTTCAGCTATCTGGAAAACATTAGCACCGATAGACCAAGCAATAAAGGCTATGATAAATATTAATGTGAAATGCAGTTTTATAGGTATCCCATAAATTTTACCTATTTTAATGGATGTTTTCATTTTCTTTTCCCCATAAGATATATCAGTAAGTTGTACTTAAATATTTTAATTTATTTTATCAAGATTTGAATGATCCTATTTTTTATCATATACTTTCAAAAATCTAACTGATATTTCCAAAAATAATAAAAATACCTCTCTCTTATTAAGCCCAATTAATACCAAAATGAAGAGTGATAAAATATGAAAAAAGAATCGTTGTTAGTCTTTGGATTGTTATTATTGATCATTACCTCTGGTTTAATCCCCATATTTACTCAGAATGATATAAAAATACAAAATATCACTTCTAATGATAAATTAAAGTCAGAAAGCAGGTCGATAGAAGAAGTTTCAGATGATTTTTTATACACAAAAAGTGAAATTAATATTTTCAATAATTCTGAATTAAACCTGACATCACGTGACCCTATCAAAATAGATAGTAATGACGATTTTAATAAAACTGCTTCTGAAGAAGGATGGAATGGAAGTGGATCAGAAATTAATCCATATATAATAAATAATTACAAAATAGATGCCATTGGCTCAAGTCATGGAATATATATAGGAAATACAACTTACCACTTTGAGATCAAAAACTGCCATATATATAATGCTACTAACCCAGGAAAAGATGAAGGTTACGGTCTTCATTTGTTCAATGTAACCAATGGTAGAATAAATAATATTATCCTTGAAGAAAATTTCAAAGAAGGAATCAAAATAAAAAATTCATTACAAATTAAGATAAATGAAAATATAATCAGCAACAACCAAAAAAATGGTATTAGTATTAATAATAGTTCTAGTATAACAGCTGATTCTAATTCATTCTTTAAAAACATGGATAAAGGTATTAATATTGAACAGTCTAACGATTTAGAATTTACATCTAACAAAATACAAAATAATAAATTCAACGGTGTTGTTATAAAAAATTCTGAATTTATCGATATCAAAAATAACCAAATAAATGAGACAAGAGGTCCAGGTATTCTATTGCATAACTCTAATAATAATTTTATACAAAATAACAATATCAAGTCCAATGATATAGGATTAAAATCTTTCAAATCAGAAGACGACAAAATAAAAAATAATAACATATCAAACAACGATAGAGGTATCATATTAGAATTATCACTGAGTGTTGACATAAGCAATAACAAAATGAAAAATAATCATTTAGAGATACTTTATGGTCCTAAATATTCATGGAACACTCATTCAATCGATGAATCTAACACAATTGATGGAAAACCAATCCTATATCTCAAAGATGAAAGAGACCTAGAGATTAAAGATGGCTACAGTCAGATCATCTTAGCAAATTGTACCAAAGTAAAAATAGAAAATTTGAGTATGACAAATATTTATAGTATAGATATCGGACATTCAAACGAGATAAACATTCAGAACAATAGAATAGAACAGATGAAAACTAGCATCAGACTTATCTCAACTTCAAATACTGATATTCTAAATAATAAATTAATAGAAAATGATAGAGGTCTTATTCTCTTTGATTCAAATAAAAATACGATTTTAAATAACAAAATAAATCTTAGCACCAGAGAGGGCATTCACATAGGAAGTTCATACAACAATATTTTATCCAATAATACTATTATAAAAAATGATGACAACGGTATAGAGATAAGTAATTCAATAGCTAATCTTATCAAAGGTAATTTGCTTATTAATAACAATAAATATGGTGTCAAACTAGATGGTGAATCCCAATCTAATCTAATATACAATAATTCATTTCTTAGAAATAATGGGGCAAGCACAACTTATAATTCAAAACACGTACAAGCTTACGGAAACGGTAAAAACTATTGGAATTCAACAAGCAAGAATGGTAATTATTGGAGAGATTGGACTAACCCAGATAGTGATAATGATGCAGTAGTAGACACACCATATGAGCTAGATGGTGATCAAGATGCAAAAGATTATTACCCCTCTACAAAATCATCAACCCCTCTCGTACCTACTATCGATGATTTTAATCTAACACTGAATTCAGGAATAGCAATGCTTTCTTGGAAATCTTCCTTAAAAAAAGGATATCTGGATGTAGATCAATATTGGATTTATAGAGAAGATCCATCTGGTATTACGTATTATTTGGGGAATATAAGTGCGAATAAGAAATCCTTCAACGATTCAAGTTTAGAAGATAAGGGTATTTATACATACTACGTTTACAGCGTGAATGTGACCAGCGAAGAAGTTGAAGGTAGTTTGCCAAGCGAAAGATTATCCTTGAGATATATACCAAAAGATGATTCCAACGATGATAGTCAGGAATTTCCTGTATACATGATCACAGCAGTTCTAGGCCTATTAATAATAGCTCTTGTTACGATTAAATTATATATGAAAGTAGAAAAATCAGATAGAGAAAAAGTAAATAAAGAAAAGGAAGATGAATAGGGTTTAATCTCTTACGGTGCATAAGTTCCTGTAAGCTTGGTCTTTTCCTTTACATGCCCTTTCATAGCTTCTTCAAGTTCTTTCTTTGTTGAACCTTCTTTCAGTGATAATTTCTTATCTAAAGCATATAGTTTAAAGACATAAGTGTGCTCTTTATCTGGAGGATTTGGGCCACCATAACCTAATTTCTTATAATCGTTATTTCCCTCTTTAGCATCATTAGGGACACTGTTTTCCCTTATAGTTTTTATTTCCGGGGGTATATTCCATAATACCCAGTGATCCCATACCTTTCCCGCAGGTTCCATTGCATCGGGATCATCCATTACTAAAGCTAAAGATTCTGTATTTTCAGGTACTCCTGATATCTTTAGTGGTGGATTTATATTTTTATTAGTATAACCATATTTTCTTGGTATCTTTTCGCCATCTGAAAATTCCGAACTGCTTAGTTTTAATTCACTCATCTTATCACACTCTCTTGATTATGATTACTACTTAATTTCATATTAGAAAGTTAGTTTAAAAATATTACTAATCAAAATTTTGATATAATCAACTCTTAAATAAATAAGTACTTATATGGTTTATTTTATGGGAAAAGATAAGTTACTAATATTACCCATGGAAAAGCGAGATTAAATCGAAGACCTAATCTAATTGTATTGAAGATGTCTAAAAACATGGGTTTATAGAAAATAAAAAAGAAAGTTAATCTTAGAGGGAATAAAAATGGAAAAGAAAATGGAAGCAATGGATGGTAACACAGCTGTTGCAAATGTAGCTCATAAGTTAAATGAAGTAATTGCGATATATCCAATTACTCCATCTAGCCCAATGGGTGAGATAGCAGATGAGAAATCCGCAGATGGCGAAGAGAATATCTGGGGAACAGTACCAAAAGTAACAGAATTACAATCTGAAGGGGGCGCATCAGCAGCGATCCACGGTGCGTTAGCTTCGGGATCACTAGCTACAACGTTTACCGCAAGCCAGGGATTAATGTTGATGATACCAAACATGCACAAGATAGCTGGAGAATTACTACCTACAGTTTTCCATATAGCATCTAGATCACTCGCATGTCAAGCACTATCTATATTTGGTGACCACAGCGACACTATGAACACAAGAGCCACTGGATTCTGTATGATGCCTTCTGGAAGTATCCAGGAAGCTCAAGATATCGCGATGATATCAACTGCTGCAAGTTTAGAATGTAGTTTACCATTCCTACACTTTTTTGACGGGTTCAGAACCAGTCATGAGATCAATACAATTGAGGTATTGGAAGAAGATGTCATGGAAGAAATGATGGAAGACGAATACGTCCATAAACACAGAAACAGAGCACTTTCACCAGAACATCCTATGATAAGTGGAACCAGTCAAAATCCTGACGTGTATTTCCAGGGTAGAGAAAGTGTTAACAAATATTACGAAAAAGCTCCAGAGATCGTTGAAAAATATATGAATAAATTCGAAGAATTGACAGGAAGAGAATATGAATTATTCCAGTATCATGGTGCAGAGGATGCTGAAAAAGTTATCATCTTGATGGGTTCAGGTACAGAAACTGCAGATGAAACTGTTGATTTCTTAACCAGTCAAGGAGAAAAGGTTGGTGTCATAAAAGTCAGATTATACAGACCTTTCAGTGTTGAACACCTTGCTGAAGCACTACCTGAAACCGTTAAAGGTATCGCTGCCCTAGACAGAACTAAAGAACCTGGTAGTCAAGGAGAACCACTCTATCTTGATGTTGTTTCTGCAGTTGATGAGATGATGGAAGAAGGAATAGCTCCGTTCGATGAGAGGCCAACGATAGTTGGTGGAAGATATGGACTTTCATCAAAAGAATTCACACCAGGTATGATCAGAGCAGTGTTCGATAACCTGGATAAAGATGATCCAAAGAATCATTTCACAGTTGGTATTCATGATGATGTAACTGATACAAACTTAGAATGGGATGAAGACCTCAGTAGAACTTGTGGTCAATACCACGAAGCTATGTTTTGGGGTCTTGGCTCGGACGGAACCGTCAGCGCCAACAAGAACAATATAAAGATCATCAGTGAATCTACAGACATGTATGCACAGGGTTACTTCCAATACGATTCAAAGAAGGCAGGGAGTAGAACTACGAGTCACGTGAGATTCTCTGATTACCCGATCCAAAGTACTTACCTTTGTAAAGAAGCTGATTTCGTTGGATGTCACAATTGGGCATTTATCGAGAAATATGATATGTTAAAATCCCTAAGAGAAGGAGGAACATTCCTGCTCAATACACCATACGGACCTGATGAGGTATGGGAAAAGTTACCTAAGAAGGTTCAGAAACAGTTGATAGAAAAAGATGCAGAATTCTGGATTATAGACGCACACGATATCGCTGAAGATCTGTATTTAGGCGCAAGGATCAATACAATCATGCAGACAGCGTTCTTCAAGCTTGCTGAGATAATCCCAATAGATAGAGCAGTAGACCTTATCAAAGAATACATCGAGAAAGCTTACGGAAGAAAAGGTGAAGAAGTTGTTGAGAAGAACTTCAAAGCAGTGGACAGAGCTCTAGACAATCTACATAAAGTTGAGTATCCTGATGAACCAACACACGATAAAAAAATGCCACCTACAGTACCAGAAGATGCACCTGAATTCGTTCAGGATGTAACTGCACAGTTGATGGAACTTGAAGGTAATGATCTACCTGTTTCTAAGATGCCAGCAGATGGACAGTGGCCAACTGGTACGACACAATACGAAAAGAGAAACGTTGCTACCAAGATCCCTGTTTGGGATGAAGATCTATGCATCCAATGTGGTCTTTGTAGTTTTGTATGTCCACACAGTACTATCAGGATGAAGATATACGATGAGGAAGAGCTAGAAGATGCTCCAGAATCGTTCAAAGCAGTAGATGCTCAAGGTAAAGACATGGATGGAAAGAAATTCACAGTACAGATCGCTCCGGAAGATTGTACTGGATGCGAGCTTTGTAGAAATGTATGTCCTGCTAAGGACAACGACAATCCAGAACACAAAGCATTGAACATGGAACCACAGTACGAGATAAGAGAAAGAGAAGCTGAGAATTGGGACTTCTTCAGAGACCTACCACAAACTGATCCTGAGTTAATCAATAAGAAATCTGTTAAAGGTAGTCAACTGTTACAACCTTTGTTCGAATTCAGCGGAGCTTGTGCAGGATGTGGTGAGACACCTTACGTAAAACTGATGACACAACTATTCGGTAACAGAGCCATGATAGCGAACGCCACCGGTTGTTCAAGTATATGGGGCGGTAACCTACCAACAACACCATATTGTAAAAACGAGGATGGTTTCGGACCTACCTGGACTAACAGTCTGTTCGAAGATGCAGCAGAGATAGGCTATGGATTTAGATTGACCACAAATAAATTGAAAGAGCAAGGAGAGGAATGGTTAGAAAAGGTAGACTACGTACCTGAGGATCTGAAGAACGACATACTCAACGCTGACCAATCTGATGATGATGGAATCAAGAAACAGAGAGAAAGAGTAGAAGAACTGAAGGAACTTGCAGAAGAAAATGACGACGACCAGATGAAGTCTTTAGCCGATTTCCTTGTCAGAAAATCTGTATGGATCTTCGGTGGAGACGGCTGGGCTTACGATATCGGATACGGTGGACTAGACCACGTGTTAGCATCTGGAGAGGATGTCAACGCACTCGTTCTTGATACAGAGGTTTACTCCAATACTGGAGGACAGATGTCCAAAGCAACACCAAGAGGTAGTACAGCTAAATTCGCTGCAGCAGGTAAACCACTGCCAAAGAAGGACTTAGGCATGATGGCTCAAACTTATGGATATGTATACGTAGCCCAAGTTGCTATGGGTGCAAATCCAAATCAAACCGTTAAAGCCTTCATGGAAGCTGAAGCCTACGATGGTCCTTCAATTATAATATGTTACAGCCCATGTATAGCTCATGGAATAGATATGAGCAAACAGTTGGAAGAACAGAAGAAGGCTGTTGAATCAGGTCATTGGCTGTTATACAGATATGATCCAAGAAGAAAAGAAGAAGGAAAGAACCCGTTACAGATAGATTCAAAAGAACCATCGATGCCAATAGAGGATTACATATATGATGAGAACAGATACAGAGTTCTCAAGAAAACAGATCCAGAAAGAGCAGAAAGACTCGCTAACCTTGCACAATCTGATGTTGATAGACAGTGGAATCTTTACAAACAGATGTCCGAGATGGACTACAGTTGGGCTGCAGAAGACAAGAACGAAGAATAAACACAAAATCAAACCCTTTTCTTTTTAAATTTTCTATTTTCCAATTAATTTTGAGCAAAACACCCATATATCATCACTCATAATGCTGCTAACATGTCTTCCGAAAAAGAAGAGATTATCAGGAAATACGCTTTGAAAAATGCTGTAAAATTTGACGGAGAAGCTTCTTTGGGAGCTGTTATGGGCAAGGTCATGGGTGAATCTGATGAGTGTAAAAAAGACCCAGCAGGTACCAAAGAATTAGTTAATGAGATTATCGAAGAAGTAAACAAGATGAGCTTAGAAGAACAAAAAGATGAATTAATGAAAATAATGCCAGAATTTTTTGAGGAAGAAGAAAAAGAAGAGAGAGACACTTTACCTGATATAGAAGCTGATGATGTAGTGATGAGGATGGCTCCTTACCCTTCAGGCCCTCTACATATCGGGAATGCTAGGATGGTATTGTTGAATGATGAATATGTGAAGAGGAATAATGGAAAATTGATACTTTTCTTCGATGATACGATCGGATCCGAAAAAAAGAAGCCCCTGTCTGATGCCTACGATATGATAAAAGACGGTCTCGAATGGTTAGATGTAGACTGGCATGAAGTTCATTACAAATCAGAGAGGATGGATATCTATTATGAATACTGTGAAAAGATAATCGAAATGGGGAAGGCATACGTCTGTGAATGTAGCGCTGAAGAATTAAGAGAGAAAAGAGAAAAAGGAGAAGAATGTAAACACAGGAACAGAAGCATTGAAGACAACCTAAAACATTGGAAAGCCATGTTGAAAGGTGATTTTGACGAGGGAGAAGCAGTCGTTCGACTCAAAACAGATATGCAGCATCCCGATCCAGCTTTTAGAGATAGAGTTCTATTTAGAATTTCAAATGCACCTCATCCTAGGGTAGGTAACAAATACCATGTATGGCCACTCCTTGAGTTTTCCTGGGCAATAGATGATTACTTGTTAGGTGTGACCCATATATTAAGAGGAAAAGACCTAGTCATCGAAGACAGGATGGAAGAATATATCTGGGATATATTTGGCTGGGATGGTGGCGAATTTTTACACTATGGTATGTTAAGATTAAAAAATATAAAATTGAGTAAAAGTGAATTCCAACAGCAGCTCAAAAAGGGTGAACTTAACAGCTGGAGTGATCCAAGAACTTGGTCATTGCAATCATTAAGAAGAAGAGGAATTCAGCCTGAGGCTGTAAGAGACTTCATTTTGGATTTTGGAATGTCAAGCACAGATATCGAAGTTCCAGCATCAAAGTTGTATGCAAAAAATCGTGAATTTATTGACCAGGAAGCTAACAGATACTTCTTTATACCAGAACCAGTAAAAATAGAGCTTGAAGGTGAAATAGATTTTGATCAAGCAGAGATACCGCGACATCCTGATTATCCAGAAAGAGGCAACCGTAAATTAGAAGTTGATAAAGAAGTTTACATCCCAAAAAAAGAATGGGAAGAAGGCCAGGGCGAAGAGATACGTTTAAAGAACTTCTGTAACATAGAACTCGATGGTAAAAAAGGAAAGATAACTAGTTTTGGAAACAAAGATATTATAAAAATACAGTGGTTGTGTAAAGGATTCGAAGGTTGTATTGAGAATATAGATGGTTCCATACAAGAAGGTTTGATAGAAGATAATATAAGTGAAACAAAAGAAGGAGATATAATACAGTTCGAGAGATTCGGTTTTGTAAAAATAATAGACAAAGAACCATTCCTAGCCACATTTGCTCATAGATGATAAAATATTGATAATCAACGATAAACATTATTTATTACCAATGAAACTAAGTTAACTAATGTTACCTATAGAGATTAAAGAATTAATTTTAATACATTTAGAAAGTTTTGAAGAGTTTAAAAGTGAGAACGAAGTTCCATACAAATTAACACCGAAAGGGATAACAGAAGCTGTCGGAATGAGTGAGGGAAAACCATATACCAAAATAAATGAACTAGAAAAAAATGGCTTTATTACGGAAAAAGAAAGAGATATCACAGGTTATGACAGGAAAAGAAACGTATATTTCTTAACTGAGAAAGGGACTGAAAGAGAAAAAGAGATATGGAATGATATTAAAGATGACAAAATCACTTTAAAAAAAGACGGTGGGGAAACAAAAATTCCATTAAAGAAATCTAAAAATTTCATAGAAGGGAGAAACCCCGTTGTTAAGGTCCTTCGTAATATCGATGAAGATGGAACAGTCAAAACTGAAGAAATCGGAGCGAGCGATGTATTCGTTGGTAGAGAAGATGCATTGAAAAAACTTCGAACCGGGCTTAAAGATGTAAAGAAAAGGGGTAGTCAGTCAGCATTTGTAGAAGGGGAAGCAGGTATAGGTAAAACAACCTTGATAAATCATCTAAAACCGTTTGCTAAAGAATTGGGATACAAATTTCTTTCAGGGACATGTCAAAGCGAAATTTCAGATCCATATTTACCATTCAAAGAAGCTTTTTCTTCTTATATCGAATCTGAAAAACAATCGAACAAAGGGGGTCGAATGGCCTTTATTGGAGCATCAGATGGTCAAAAAGTAAAAGATAAAAATATGTTTGACTCGCAAAAGAAAGCTACATTCTTTGAAACAACAAAATATGTGAGAGAATTGGCTAATGAAAATCCATTACTTGTCTTTTTAGATGATCTACAATGGGTGGATAGAGCAACATTAGATATCCTCACTTACATGAACGAAAAGCTGGATGATGCTCCTGTGTTCTTCATAGGAACATATAGACCTGAAGATATAACTGATGGTCACCCACTCCCTGAAACTATACATAGGCTGAGAAGAATAAAGAAACTTAAGAAAATTGAATTAGATCCTCTAGATAAAGAAAACACAAAGGACATTATAGAAGGTCTACTTGGTTCTTCAGATATCCCAGATTATTTCATTGAAAATGTACACAATAAAACAGAAGGTAATCCGCTATTTGTAAAAGAAAGTATACAACAGATGATGGAAGAAAATATCATCGATCCAAAAAATGATATATACCCCGAAAAAGAGGATGAGATACTTATTTCAGATTTAATACAAAATGTAATAGAAAGAAGGATAAACAGGCTAGACGACGATACGATAAAAATATTAGAAATAGGGAGCGTAATCGGAGAAAAAATCGACTTTGATTTACTTACAAAAACATCCAAAATGGATGAAATAGACCTTTTAGACCATGTGGATATGCTGATTGGAAACCAATTATGGGTTGAAGGTTCTAATCAGGAGGTATTCTTTTTCTCACACGAACTGATAGAAGATACAGCATATAAAAGGATCAAAGGGCTGAAAAAGAGATTACTGCATAAAAGAGTTGTAAAGAACATGGTCGAACTTTATCAGGGTCAACTTGAAGAAAAATATCCTAAATTGGCTTATCATTATGAAAATGCAGAACAATATTCCGAAGCACTAGATTATTATCTTAAAGCTGGAGAAAGAGCTGAAAGTTTATATGCTCATGAAGATGCTATCGATATGTATAAAAAAGCACTCGATATGAGTGAAAATACCAGCAAAGATAAAGTTGACAGGCTAAAAATTATACAGAAAATCGCTAAGGCACATTCAATCCTAGGCAACTATGACAAAGATAGAAAATATCTTAACAAAGCTCTTGAACTTACAGAAGAGGAAGATGATAAACAAACCATATTGAGAAAAATATGTGAATCTTATTATGAGCAGGGTAAATACGAACAATCTCTAGAGTATATCGAAGAAGGTCTCGCCATATGTGAAGATATTAATAAAGAGAAATCAAAATTACTTAGTTTGAAGGGATGGACTTACACCCAAAGAGGAGATTATGATAAAGCTAAAAAAATATTCAATGAAGAAGAAAAGGTAGCTGAAGGTCTAGAAAGTGAAAAGGAGATGGGACAGGTCTATCATGACCAGGGAACAGTAGCATTACAGAAAGGAAACTTAGATGATGGTATTAAAAAATTGAATAAAGCAATAGAGATGAGAGAAAATTCTGGTGAAAAACAAGAATTATCAAAATCTCTAAACAATATAGGTATCGCGTACTTCAATAAAGGTGAATTGAAGAAAGCCGAAGAGAACTATCAAAGAAGTTTGGATATACTGGACGAAATCGGCGATAAACACGGATACTCTACTACTCTAAATAATCTAGCTGGCATCTATTCTAAAAATGGTGATTTAGATAAATCAATAGATGCTTATGAAGAGAGTCTTCATACTTCAAAAATGGTCAATGATAAACATGGCGAAGCAATTTCATTAGGTAATGTAGCAGGACTATACATGGAAAAAGGACAGTTAGAAAAATCCTTAGATAGTTTAAATAAGGCTATAGAATTAAAAAAAGAAATAGATGATAAACATGGTCTTTCAGTAGATCTCACTAATAAAGCTGCCATTTATAAGAAAAAGGGCAATATCGATAAGTCAGAATCAATACACAGGGAAAGCCTAGAAATATCTGAAAAGATTGGTAACAGAAGAGGGTCAGCAATTTCTTATGCTAATTTAGGTGATATTTACACATTAAAAGGCAAATATGAAGAAGCAGAAGATTTATTCAATAAATCTTATGAACTAGCAGAAGAAATTGGTAGTAAAGATACCCTGTGCTTTTCCATGGACGGATTGGGTAAAGTCCATAGGTTAAAAGAAGAATTGGATGAAGCTGTTGATACCCATAAAAAAGGAATAGAGGTTGCTAAAAAAATAAATGATAAAGAAGTGATATCTCTCTCTCAAGTAGGTTTAGCTGAAGACTACTATAATAAGGGTGATTATGAGAAATCTAAAAAATACGGTGAGAAAGTTATAGAAAAATTAAAAGATATGAATTACCCAAGTATTTCTATTCGTGGAAACTTAATATTAGGCAAGACTTATAGAGAATTGGATGACTTAAGTGAAAGTAAGAGATATATCAATACAGCTATCGAAGAAAGCGAAGAAAATAGTGATATGATATGGAAGGCAAAATCCCTCTTTGAACTAGGAAGATTAATGAGAAAAGAAAATGAAAAAGAAGAAAGTAAAAAATATTTCAAGAAATCTCGAAAATTATTCAAAGAAGCTGATGTATCAAAATGGATAAAAACAGTTGATGAAAGCCTTGAAGATATAACTGGAGGATGATGGAAAATATGTTCGATGATTTAAATTTGAAAGATAAAATCATCCTTCACCTGAACTCTATCGATGACTTAGATATATCGATGGAAAAACATATCGAGGAAATAGGGAATTTTCTTGATTATAAACAAAAAAAATTAGAAGTTGCATTAAAAGAACTTAGAAAAGAGGATTTGATTATAGAGGGTAAAGGTGATGAGAAAAAAAGAGATATCACTTTAACAGAAAAAGGAAAAGAGAAACATGAAAGTATTTGGAATAACATAAAAGATCGAAAATTTTTATATTCTGATAATGAAGATAGTATAGAATTAAATTTACAAGAGATAGCTAATATACACAATAATAAATCAATACTCAGTATCTTAAATAATATTTCGAAAGAAGGCATAGTCGATTTAAACAAAAAATCTGAAGAAATGACCGATCTAATTGGTAGAGATACTGAATTAGAGAAGATTAAAAAATCAGTTGAAGACCTAAAAAACAGTAATGGTTCGACTCAATTTATTATAGGCAGTACTGGCATAGGAAAAACACGTTTAGCCAATGAAGTTAAAAATTTATCTCATTCAAAAGGATTCGATTTCATAAAGGGCATGTGTAATGTTGAAGAATATAAACCTTACAAACCTTTTAGAGAAGCTCTTGATAAGTTTATAAAATGTGGAAGGGAAATAGATACTGATAGTAACATGATTGTCGATTCGAGCAAAAAAGGCGTTTCTATAGATAACAAAGAGATGTTCGATGCCCTAAAAAAATCAACTTTTTTTGAAACTACACAATATCTCAAGAAATTATCTTCTAATAGACCATTAGTAATCTTTTTAGATGATCTTCAATGGGCTGATAAAGGAAGTTTGAACTTACTAGATTATATGACTGATAGATTACAGGACGATCCAGTCTTATTTATTTGCACTTATCGTCCTGGAGATGTTACAAAAAAACATCCATTGAAAGAAACAACCAGGAGGATGTCAAGAAAAAAAACCTTTAATAAGATCAAATTAAACCCTCTAAAAAAAGATGATATATCCGATTTGATAGAAAAAATCACCGATATGTGTGATATTCCAGAATCATTCGTAGATTACATGCAAGAAAAAACCAATGGAAATCCCCTATTCATTAAAGAAAGTATAAAGCAGATGCTTGAAGAAAATATGATAGATGCTGAAAAATGTGAATTTCCAGATTCCTCGGATATAATATTGATACCTGATCTGATCGAAAATGTGATAGAAAGAAGAATTGTGCATTTTAATGATGATACTAGAAAAATCCTTCAACTAGGTAGTGTGATAGGTAAAAAAGTACCTTTTGATCTCTTAGTTGAAGCCTCAGATATGGATGAATTAGAACTACTCGATCATATAGATACATTGATAGATAGCAATATATGGTTTGAAGAATCACAGGATGATTCTTTTTCTTTTTCACATGATCTGATAGTGGATACGATCTATAAAGGTACAGGTAGATGGTTAGAGAGAAAATTATTACATAAAAAAATAGGTAATGCAATAGAATTGCTATATGAAAATAAACTAGAAAACAAATATTCTACATTGGCTTACCACTTTAAAAAAGGTGAGAATTTTTCAAAATCTTTTGATTATTATATTAAATCCGCTGAAGAGGCAGAAAAAGTATATGCTCAAGAAGACGCCATTGAAAAATATAAAGAATCTTTGAAAGTATCATCGAACACAGAAGAAATTGATGATAAAGACCTATTCTACTCAATGGAAAAATTAGCTGATGCTTATTCAATAACAGGGAAATATGAAGATAGCAGGGAAAATTTTAAGCAAGCATTATCAAAAGCGTCCAATCAAGAAGAAAAGAAACGAATCTACCGAAAAATCGCACAAACCTGGGTTGACCAGGGTGAATATGAAAGAGCTGAATCTATAATCAAAAAGGGTCTGAACATAGAAGAAGAAAGAGTTGAAAGCAAACCTAAAAAAGAAAACTCACCAGAAACGTGTAGACTGCTCAGCAAGAAGGGATGGGTAAAAAGAAGGAAGGGTGAATATGAAAAAGCCCATGAAATATTTAAAAAGGAATTAGAGATGGCTGAGGAATTAAATGATAAAAAACCATTGAGTCAGGCCTATCATGATTTAGGTACCTCTGCGAAATCAAATAAAAATTATCAAGATGGTATAAAATATCTGAAAAAAGCTGTAGAGATAAAAGAAGAATTAGATGACAAAAAAGGATTGTCTAGATCACTTAACAATCTTGGTGTGACCTATTATCAAATAGGAAATTACGATGAATCCTTAGAATATTTTGAGGAAAGTTATGATATTGACAAGGAAATTGGACGAAAAATAGGGCTTGGAAGGTCTCTCCATAATATCGGTCTTTTATACCAAAATAAAGGTGAATTAGAGAAGTCTGAGAAATATTATAATGAAAGTCTTAAAATAAAATCGAAAATAGGCGATAGGCAGGGTTTGAGTAGAGTTGAAAATAGTTTAGGCCTGCTTGAAAAAGAAAAAGGGCGGTTTGATAAGGCCATTAAACATCTTAATAACTGTATGGAAATTTCTGAAAATATAGATGATTATTTCAGTCTTTCAATGAGCTTGAACAATGCGGCAGAAATCTATATTGAAAAAGGTGATTTAGATAAAGGTAAAGAGTTAACAGAAAGGTCCTATGAGATAGCTAAAGATATCAATAATAAAATTAGAAAAAGCCATTGTTTAAACAATTTTGGAATGATATCAAGATTAAAAGGCGATACAAAAGAATCTGTTGAGCAACATAAGAAAGGAATAGATATAGCCAAAAACTCAGATTACAAAATAGGGTTGATCGAAAATAGACTTAGTTTAGCTGAAACTTACATAGTTAAAAATGACTTAAAAAAATCAAAAGAACAATTAAAATTGTTAGATGATGAAAGTACAGATACACCTGGTGTAAAAACTAGAAAAAAGATGTTAAAAGGTATATTATTTAGAGAAAATGATGAATTAGAAAAATCAGAAAAGTTACTAAAGGAGGCTATCGATAAAAGTAAAGATCTTAGTAAAAAATATAGAATCGCAAGATTATATTTCGAAATCGGTGTTTTATATAAAAAGAAAAAAGATCAATCTAAATCTAAAAGATATCTCAAAAAATCTATAGATATGACTGAAGACATGGGGATGCAGTGGTATGAGAAAAAGGCACGTAGTGTGCTAAACGAAGTTGAATAGATACTAGGAAGATAGATAATATAAAAAAAACATAAGATTAATAACTAAAAAATAGAAAAAAATAATTAAGCACCGGCATTATGGTTTAAATATGGAACCACATAAACATTGTAAAATATGCAATAAACCGATACCACTTGAAGAAGAGTTTTGTTCAGAAGAATGCAGAGAAGAATATGAAGATTTAGTCAGCAGCAGAAAGAAAAAACAATATCTTCTGTATGGATTATTTATCGTATTTATGATAGTGTTATTCTTTACACTAATGTGATATGGAGATCAAAATGGTCAAAAAAGTGATTTTGGGAGGAACATTTGATCACGTACATATAGGTCATCAAAAATTCTTAGAAACAGCCCTTGAAAAAGGAAAGACCACCATTTGTTTGGTTTCTGACGAGATGCTGAAGGAATGGAAACCTGAAGTTGAGCACTCATTCGCTGAACGAAAAAAGAAACTTGAAAATTTCCTCTCTAGTTTTGACCAAAGATGGAGTATAAAATCAATTAAGGACCCTTTTAACGAAGCTGTTGAAGGAGATTACGATACATTAGTTGTTTCATACGATACAAAGGAGAGGGGAAAAAAGATCAATAAATTGAGAAAAAATAATGGTAAAGAACCCTTAGAGATGATCATAGTAAAACCTGTCCTAGCTGATGATTTATTACCAGTCAATTCAACAAGGATAAGAGCAGGAGAGATAAATGATCTTGGAGAAAGATTGAAACCTGTCAAAGTGAAAGTTGGTTCTAAAAATAAAGTTAAATTAAAAGTAGTAGAAGAAGTTCTATCAGATTATTTTGAAATTGATATCGAATCTGAAGAAATAAAAAATTTGCCTGAACAACCCATCAATAAAGAGGTCATAAAGTCTGCCAAGAAAAGAGCGGAGATCTCTAATGGGTTCGATTATGGAATAGGTATAGAAAGTGGTATTATAAAAAGTGCCGAGGGGATTTTCTCTGTAGAATACACGTTCATCAAGGATAAATACGGATATGAATCTACAGGTCATGGTCCTGGATTTCCTATACCAAAAAAATGGATGGGAGAATTAAAGAATCAGATGACTTTAGATGATAAGATAAGGGTTCATTTTGACGATTACTCAAATGAGAGTGGTACAGTAGGTTTGTTAACTGATAATAAAATCAAAAGAAGAGACTGTATCAAGAACTCATTATTAACTGCGATGATCCCAAGACTTAACTCTAATATTTATTTCGAGGCAAAAGGTTTCTAATAGGGGAAATATTTAATAATAAGTCTTAAGTATGGTCGGAACAGCTAGAATAATTAATATAATCTGGAGTGTAATTAACCATGGTAACAGTATACGATGTGCCCCCAAATCGTTTAATTGATGATTTAAAAGAGGAGTTAAAGGATAACGAGAATATAGAATACCCAACATGGGCCAAGTTTGTAAAAACAGGCGTCCATAAAGAAGAAGCACCGATGCAAGAAGATTGGTGGTTCAAAAGGGTATCAGCCATTCTCAGGAGTGTATATACTGATGGACCTATCGGTATATCAAAACTAAGAGGTAAATATGGTGGAAGACAATCAACTGGTGTCAGACCTAAACATGCAACTAAAGGTTCTGGTTCTATAATACGTGAAAGTCTTCAACAGCTAGAGGAAGCTGGTTTGATTGAAAAAACCGAGAAAGGTCGTGTAATAACTTCTGAGGGACAATCTTTATTAGACAATCTATCTCATGAAATAATGAAGGATATGGCTAAAGATAATCCAGAATTATCAAAATACCTATAATTGGGGTTTGGATAAAATGGATGAGGAGCTCGAAGAGATAAAAAAGAAAAAGATGGAACAGCTGAAGCAGCAGCAGGAAGGCCAGGATCAGCAGAAAGAAGCTGAAGAGCAGATGCGTGCCCAGAAGAAAGCTTTGCTCAGACAGGTTCTAACTGCTGACGCAAGAGAAAGGCTTGGTAATATACGAGTTGCCCGTCCGGAGTTAGCAGATAGAATAGAATCCCAAATTATCAGTTTAGCACAGAGGGGAGCTACACAGGGTAAGATAGATGATAAAACTTTAAAAGAATTACTAAAAAAGCTTAAAGGTAATAAAAAAGAAATTAATATTAAAAGGAGATAATACTATGTCAAGGAATAAGTCTGGACCAAAAAAACGTAGATTGTTAAAGAAAAATAAAGAAAACAAGAGAGTGCCAGCTTGGGTTATGCAGAAAACTAATAGAAGATTTACTTCACATCCCAAGAGAAGAAACTGGCGAAGAGATGATCTAGACGAGTAATCATTTCGATTAAATATTGGTGATCACAGATGGTCGATACAGAAGAAAGAATAATGAACATACCTCTGAGGGAAGTCAAAAAGAGCCCTTCAAGTAAAAGAGCGTCTATAGCGATGAAGCAAGTTAGAGAATTTGTATCAAACAATATGAAGGTGCCTAAAGAAGATGTTTGGATTGATTCTAGTACCAATGAGGAGATCTGGAAAAGAGGTATAAAAAAGCCTCCTTCAAAGATTAAAGTAAAGGCAATCAAGTTTGAAGACGGTATTGTAGAAGTTTCAATCCCTAGAGAGTGATGTATGCTTTCTAAATATGCTATAGAGAAGCAACCATATATTGGTGTTTTTTGTGTGGGAAATGAAGAAATTACAATAATCCCACACATTGATGAGAAAGTTTTTGAAGACTCGATGGAAACACCTGTTGTTAAAACAACTATAGGTGGGACCAGGGTTCTAGGAGCTCTGATGTGTGCTAACTCTAACGGAGCAATAGTACCTGATTTGATAGATGAGAGGGAGATAGAACCTATTTTAGATTATTTAGATGTTACAGTAGTTGTGGATTCTTTAAACGCACTTGGTAATAATATCCTTTTAAACGACTATGGCGCCTTGATTCACCCAGATATCGACAAAAAAACAGAAGAAACACTAGAAGAAAATTTAGATGTAAAAGTAAAAAGAGGGACAATATCTGGAATAGAAATGGTAGGATCAGTTGCTGTCGCCACAAATAAAGGGGTGCTTTGTCATCCTCATATCAAGGATGATGAAAAGGAGATGCTCGAAGATCTATTCCAAGTCCCAGTCAACAAAGGTACCGCAAATCACGGTTCAGGCTGGATAGGTACATGTTTAATAGCTAACACTAAGGGTGCTGTAATTGGAAATGAAACTACTCCTATCGAGATGGGTAGAATTGAAGAAGGTTTAGGTTACTTAGAGTGAAAAAACCCAAACTTCAGTCTCTTTTGGTAAATCTTCATGTATAAAGTCTAATTCTACACCTAGTTTGTGTATTTTTTCCTCAGGATATCTTGATATAAAGGGTTCTACAGTATTTATATCTAAAGACAGACCTCCAACTTTATAATGCATTGGAACCGCAATTTTTGGATTTACAATTTCAATTATCTTCTCAGCTTTATCTGGACCTATTGTAAATGTTCCACCTGTTGGAATAAAAAGAAAATCAGTCCCCTTGATTTCTTCAAGTATATCTTCAGAAGGGATGTGACCCAGATCACCTAGATGTGTAAATTTAGTAGAATTTGTTTCAAATATATAAACAATATTTTCTCCTCTTTTTTCGCCTTCGTGTTCATCATGATACGTTTTCAAGCCTTTGATTTTTACATCACCGATAGTTCTTTCACCAGTCTCTTTGATCACTTCTGTATTAGATTTCTTTACCGACCTAACTGCATTATGGTCAAAATGATCATGTGAAACTAAAACAATATCTGCTTCAATATTTGGCTGCCTTATACCTATACTCTTCCCATCATGTGGGTCTGTTGCTATGATATGATTATTTTCAATTTCGAAACAAGAGTGCCCGTGCCATCTTATACGCATATAAATCTCCCGCTAAAAACTGTATAGTTATTCTAAATTTAACATTTTTGCTTTCAAGGAGGTTTATTTGAATCATCATAAGTTTTGAATATGATGAAAAAAATTATCTATCGATGGACTTTGAATTATTTATCACTGAAGCTTTACTACTAGTTGAGATTATCATTCTTATTTTTTTAGCTGTACATACTGTAAAATTAGAAAATTACAACCGATCACTATTTGAACATCTCGATAAATTAAAAGAGCATCTAGAAATTTTAGATGAGCATATTGATAAATTAGATGGTCATGTAGACAAACTTGATGAACATTCCCAAGTAATGGATTACCATCTTAAAACTATTCTAGACCATTCAAGAATAAGATCTATGTCTGAGGAAGAAATAGATGATTTTATAGAGGGTATAGAAGATTACCTTAAAAAGAGAGCTGAAAAGCGTAAAAATACTAAATAAGTGAAAGCATTGTAGTTCTGACTATGAAAGAACAGATGGAATCACTAGAGATATCAGCTTTGATCAGAGAATTAAAAAACCTAGAAGGCGGTTTTATCAAAAAAATATACAAACCTGGCGAAAAAGAAATCTTATTGAGGGTTTATGTTTCTGGTGAAGGAAATAAAATGCTTCTTTTCAAGCTTGGTAAAGGATTGTATATAACAGAAAGAGAAAAGGACAATCCTATGAAGCCAGGAGATTATGTAATGCTTATGAGAAAAATTTTGGGAAATGCTAAAATCAAAACTATTAGACAACATGAATTTGATAGAGTTGTTGTAATGGAATTATCAGCTAGAAGGAAATTAAGACTTATCTTTGAAATATTTGGAAAGGGAAATCTTATTTTAGATGGTGAAGACCATATCCTCCTTCCATACAGATCAGAATCATGGAGTCATAGAGATTTGAAAGAGGGCTCTGAATATAAATTTCCTCCTTCAAGGGTTCAGCCTTTTGAACTTAATAAAAACGAATTTTTAGATATATTGAAAAAATCTGACAAAGATCTTGTTCGAACTTTAGCGGTTGATATTAATCTTGGAGGAAAGTATGCCGAAGAAGTTTGTTTCAGGATGGGTGTAGATAAAAATACTGATGAATTTGAGGATAAAATCGATGAAATTTATAAAGAAACTATGGGATTGAAAAAAAATATTTACGATGAAGATTTGAATCCTTATCTAATAATTGATAAAGAAAAAAGTGAAGAAGAAGATGAGATAATAGATGCTGTTCCGTTCAAATTGATACAATATGATCATTTAGAAAATTTAGAAAAAGAACAAACTGAAACTTATAATGAAGCCTTGGACCTATCCTTCCGTGAAGGGAAAAGTGAAGAAGAAAAAGACGGTATTCCTCCAAAATTAAAGAGAAAACTAGATCATCAGCAAAGGGCTCTTGAAAACTTAAAAGAAGATGTTAAAGAAAACAAGATTAAAGCTGAACTTATCTATCAGAATTATCAAAAATGTGAACAAATCTTAGAAGCCATACATAAAGCTAGAGAAGAAGATAGAAGAGAAGAGATATTCAAAAAAATCAAAGACCTTGATTTTGTTGTTCAGTTAAATGATATGGATGAATATGTTATCCTTGAACTAAACGGTGAGAAAGATGATGAAGAGTACAGCCTAAACGTCAAGTTAAATTTTAGAGAAGATATGAACGAAAATGCTCAAGATTATTATCAGAAAAGTAAAAAATGTAAAAGAAAGATCGAGGGTGCTAAAAGGGCAATAGAGGAAACAAAAAAAGAGATCGAAGAAGGGAAAAAGAAAAGACAGAAAGTAGAGAAAAAGAAACCTACAGCAAAATACTGGTTTGACAGATACAAATGGTTCATCACAAGTGATAATGAGATAGTAGTAGCAGGTAAGGATGCAAAAACAAATGAAGAAGTAGTAAAAAAGTATCTTGAGAAATATGACCGGTATGCTCATGCAGATGCTGGTGGAGCTCCCAGTGTAGTCGTAAAAAAAGAAGAAAACGAGATATCTGAAAAAAGTTTAAAAGAAGCATGTCAATATGCAGTCTTACATTCTAAAGAATGGAAAAGAGGTATTGCTACTGGAAGAGCTTATTGGGTCAAACCAAACCAAGTAAGTAAAACAGCTGAAGCCGGAGAATCTTTACCAACAGGAGCGTTCGTTATAAGAGGTAAAAGAAACTATATGGATGATCTAGATCTGAAAGCAGCTTTGGTAGAGATAGAATATGAAGAAAACAAAAAAGTGATGTGTGTCCCATCTTATAGTTTAGAAGACAGAGAAGATGATCTAGTTAAAAGATATGTAACCTTCATCCCTGGTAAAAAGGATGTTAACGATTTTGCAAAGGAGATGTCAGAATATTTTAAAGTTCCAATCGATGAGATTCAAAAAATTCTTCCTCCTGGAGATGTAAAAGTAGTAGAAAAAAAATAAAGGTTTTTTAGGTTTTTTAAGCTTCTCTTAAGAATGCTTCATATGCCTTGTATGTATAGTAAACATCTGCTTTTGATGTTATTTCAAACGGTGAGTGCATACCCAATATCGGTGCTCCTGCATCAATGACTTCCATGTTCATATTTGCTAAGAATTTAGCGACTGTTCCTCCACCGCCTTCATCAACTTTTCCTAATTCAGCTATCTGCCATGGTATATCGTTGTCGTTCATTATTTTTCTTATTAGACCCACATATTCAGCATGAGCATCATTCGCTGAGTACTTACCTCCTGCGCCGGTAAATTTGGTTAATACTATTCCTTTACCGAGTCTAGCTGCATTATTTAAGTCGTGTACACCCTTGAATGATGGATTTACAGCTGGGTCTACGTCTCCAGATATAGCTTTTGAATTGTTGATCGATAATCGGTGATCGTCCAATGAATAATTATCTTTCAAGTTTCTTAGAAGATCTGAGTAAACTGTTTCAAGGAACTGAGAATTGGCTCCAGTATTACCTTCACTACCAATCTCTTCTTTATCAAATAATACTACCATTGATGTTTTCTCTGGTTCATCGATATCCATTATTGCTCTCAAAGATGTATATGCACATATTCTATCATCTTGACCATAAGCTCCTAACATGCTCTTATCAAGTCCAACATCTTTAGCTGGTCCAGCAGGTACTAATTCCAACTCTGCACTGATGAAATCTTCTTCCTTTATTCCATACTCTTCGTTGAGTAAATTTAGTACCTTTAATTTGACCTTATTTTCAGCTTCATCATCATCTTCTGGTATACTAGCAGATAGAACGTTAAGTTCTTCTCCTTTGATCACATCCTTCATCTTCCTATCGCCCTGTTTCTTCTTGGCAAGATGTGGTAACAGATCACTAACTACTAGTATCGGATCTTCTGGATCTTCACCGATCGATATGTCCACATGTTCTCCATCTTCCTTGATAACTCTACCATGTATAGCTAAAGGTGTGTTTACCCACTGGTACTTCTTAACTCCACCATAATAATGTGTTTTGAATAGAGCTATAGTGGCTTCTTTATCTTCATAAAGTGGATTCACTTTTAGGTCTAACCTAGGTGCGTCTACATGACTTGCAACTATGTTACAACCTTCTATTATATCCTTTTCACCAATAACTGCTGCTGCTAAGCTTTTGTTTCTATTTATTATGTATACTTTATCTCCAGTTTCTAAAGAGTCATATTCTTCAATAGATTTGTAACCCTTTTCTTTCAATATTTTCTCTGCTTCATCAATAGAGATCCTTTCTGTTTTTGATTTAGAAATGTATTCTGCATAATCCTCTGAAAAATCAAAAACCTCTTCGATCTTTTCTTTATCAATCTCTTCCCAGATATTTTTTGAACTAAAAGTTAATTTTTCCTCAAGTTCTGAGCCATTTTTACCCATATTATCAGCTAAATGGTGGGAAAAGTGTTATGATATTTATGTTTTCTCAAGTTATTTCAATTAGTATACGTAAATAATCATGAAAACTTAAATAGTACCTTTCTATCGTTGCGAATAATACATAGGAAGTGGACCAAAGGGATAAATATTACTCACACCCAAATAAAGGCGAAAGTATTATAAAGGGGTGGAATATTGAATAAACCACTTCCATAAATAAGAAATACTGGATAGTGCTGAAAAAATGTCTGAGCTTTTGGAAGAATTAGAAGAAAAAAAGGAAATCGCCAATTCTAGGGCAGAGAAATACAAGAGATTAAGGGATGAAAAGAACCAAGAAGCTAAGGAATGGGTTCAAAAAAGAGACGAACTAAACGAAAAAGTCAAGAAACTCATCGAAGAAGGAAACGAGCTAAAAGAGGAACGAAACGAGCTAAACGAAAAAGTCAAAGAATGGAAAGAAAAGAGAAACCAATTGAACAAGAAAGTCAAGAATTTAACTAATGAACTTAATAAAAAGAAAAATGAAGTATTGCCCGATGAAGGTGAATCAATAGATAACCTTAAAAAACAGATCAACGACCTAGAATACAAACAGATGACTAGTGTTTTATCTCCTGATAAGGAAAGAGAAATTGTTGATAAGATATCTAAATTAAAAAGTGAACTAGAAGAAAGAAGAAATCTGATAGAAAACGATGAAGACATCAAGAGAATAAAACAAGAGCTGGAAGAAGCAAAAGAAAAGGCTGAAGAATATCATGACAAGGTATCAAATAGTGCAGAAAAGGCACAAGAAAAACACGATCAAATGCTTGAAGACTTCCAGAAAGCAGATGAGAT
Source organism: uncultured Thermoplasmata archaeon (assembly GCA_964516805.1). GTDB lineage: Archaea > Thermoplasmatota > Thermoplasmata > Halarchaeoplasmatales > Halarchaeoplasmataceae > CAYSTL01. The sequence continues at coordinate 19,653 of CAZEXI010000012.1, read as the reverse complement.
AAGAAAAAAAGCCGATGAGGCACAGGAAAAATTCGTCGAAGCAAAGGTAGAAGCTGATGAATATCATCAAAAACACATAGAAGCCGTAAACGAAGTACAAGATTACAGTAAGATATTATCTGGTCTGAGAAAGAAGGAACGCAGGGCTAAAAAGAGAAAGGAAGAATCAGAAACTCGCGAAAAAGCAGAAGAACTATTCGAGAAATTCAAGAAAGGAGAGAAACTTGGCACAGAAGACATAATGACATTACAAAAAGCTGGTTTACTATAATCCAGTTAAAAAAACACTTTACTTTAATTTTACAATAATCAAGTCTATTTTTTTAATGATTTATTACTCATTGAATCCAAAATCATATATTTATCTAATTGTATTTCCCATTGATAAGCATGTCTAATGATTTAGAACATATTGTTTCGATCAAGGAATTATCAGTTGATGATATTGAACCCATACTGGATCTAGCAGAGGAGATGCTTCCTATCGCCCGGGGTAAAAAAAAGAGCAACGATCTAGAAGGTAAAATATTAGGTACTCTGTTTTTTGAACCCAGCACTCGTACGAGACTATCATTTGAAGCTGCGATGAAAAGATTAAGCGGGAAATGTATAGGATTCGCTAGAGCCGGTACATCATCTGTAAAAAAAGGTGAAACTTTAGCTGATACGATAAGAGTGGCTGCAGGTTATGCAGACATAATAGTTTTAAGACACCCCCAAGAAGGTTCAGCACAGTTGGCTGCTGACTTCTCTGATAAGCCAGTAATAAATGCAGGCGATGGGGCGGGACATCACCCTACTCAGACTCTACTGGACCTATTCACAATAAGAAAAGAAATGGGCAGTATATCAGATAAGCACATCGGTCTTGCGGGTGATCTTAAATATGGTAGAACGGTGCATTCATTGACCAATGCTTTAAGCAAATATGAAAGTGAAATGACATTTATAGCTCCTAAAGCACTGCAATTACCTGAAGAAATAAAGACAGACCTGGAAGAAAAAGGTATTGAATACCATGAAACAGAAAATCTACAGGATGTTATCGATGAATTAGATGTTTTATACATGACAAGAATACAAAGGGAAAGATTTCCAAGCGATGAAGATTATCAGAAAGTTGCTAGTACATATAATGTTAATAAAGATATGTTAGAAAAAGCAAAAGAGGATATGAAAATAATGCATCCACTTCCGAGGGTCGATGAAATAGCTCCAGAGGTAGATTATACAGAACATGCTAGATATTTCGAACAAGCATCAAATGGTGTTCCTGTTAGAATGGCCCTGCTTAAACTTCTACTGGAGGGATAAAAATGAAAGATGATAAAAAGAAGAAAATTAAGATAACACCTATAGAAAATGGAACTGTTATAGACCATATAAGACAGGGACAGGCTCTTAAAGTACTGAAGATTTTAAACCTGATAAATAGTAAAATTGATTCGATTGTCAGTGTAGCAATGAACGTTAACAGCCATATGGGGAAAAAAGATATCGTAAAAGTAGAAAATATGGAATTAGATAACGAAGATCTAGATAAAATATCTTTGATTTCACCAGAAGCAACTGTCAACATTATAAGAGATTATGAAGTAGTAGAAAAACATAGAGTAAGATTACCAGATATAGCTAAAGGTATAGTAAAATGTAAAAATAATACATGTATCACGAATCAAAATGAACCAATACCTTCAAAATTTGAAGTCGTTGGAGACGATCCCGTAACATTGAGATGCAAATATTGTGAAAGAATAATGAGAGGAGAAGAGATCTCAGAAAATGTTATATGAGTTTTTAGAAGAAAGGCGCAAGCATCAACGGTAACAAAACCGTAGCATCTCCTTCTACAGTAATGTAATCAGCCTCTTCTCTAACTTTACCCCAGGATACCGCCTCTCTAACTCTAGCCCCTGAAAGCGATCCATCATATTCTACAGCGGTTGTAACATATACAGCGTGATCTAACCCATCTCTGAATTGATTCCACCAGATTGTATGATGTTTAGATATCCCTCCACCGACCATCAATGCTCCAGTTTCATCTGCAGGGAATACTATATCAGCTAATTCCTGCTCATCTTTCATCAGATCTATATTAAAATCCTTATTGTTCTGCCAATACATCCAAAGCTGTGATCCAAATGCACCATCTGTTATTCCTGGAACGTAGATTGGAATCTCGTTCTCTGCAGCCCAATATAATATAGAATCTTCATCATCGATCCTTTTTCCAAATTCCCAAATTATCTCTTTTGTACTGAATGAATTCCCTTCTTCCTCTACAATCTCTTCAATTATGGGCTGCATCTCTCTTTCGAGTACTTCCCCGTAAGAAGAATTTGGAATGAATATATTGCCTAAGCGATTTACACCTTGTTTATGTAGTTCATTATCATCAGCCTTGAAACTTCCATGGTAGTAATCATCCCACACTCTCGCTAGATCGTGATCTAAAGTTCCACAGGTAGTAATTATTACATCGAACAATTCATTCTTAACAGCATCTTTGATTATTCCTCTAGTACCTGTAGAAATTATACATGCAGGGAATGAAAGAAAATTTGTGCAATCTGGTTTAAACATATTATCTAAAACATTTTTTGCAATACCGACTTTTTTAGCAACGAAACCTCCTGAACTTTCGTATTGTTCAATTAAATCTTTTATCCTTGTCTCTCCATCGATATCAAGATCAGTGACCTTTCTTTTTGTCATACTATCAACTAATCCCACATCTCACATTAATAAAAAGATTTTGTATATTATTTAAAGTAGGTTTTTATAATATATAATTCATTTTGTCAGACAAATGTCTTAAAAATAAGGGCTTTCGGCATATAATTCTTACAACATACTGATTAATCTACAGTATATCAATGGTTTGTCGTCTGAAAAATAACAATACTTATATAGTTTGCTTCTGTTGTGTATGACGATAAATGGATGGGATGTTCCATGGAATCGATAGTTAATGATGCATTAAATAGACACGAAAAAGGTGAAGAAAAACCTAAAGGTAAAACACTCGATGATGTTGATGACGAGGAATTAGAACAAGCTCCTGAAGATGAAGAATTGCGTAATCTAGTAGATCAGTTACAGGTTAAGATCAAGATATTTGGCTGTGGAGGAGGAGGTAGCAATACTCTAGATCGTTTAACACAAGAAGGTTTAAGCGGAGCTGAATTGATAGCATTAAATACTGATGCTAAACACTTACTCCATACCCACGCTCAAAAGAAAGTTCTAATCGGTAAAAGTATCACTAGAGGACTAGGAGCAGGTGCAAGACCTGAAACAGGCGAGAAATGTGCTAGAAATTCAAAGGCTGATTTAGAACAACACATAGATGGTTCAGATATCGTTTTTATCACAGCTGGAATGGGTGGTGGAACTGGAACTGGTTCTGCTCCTGTAGTAGCTGAGATGGCTAACCAAGAAGATGCTCTTGTTATGGGTATTGTAACTCTACCTTTCGAAGCTGAAGGAAAAGAAAGGATGAGAAATGCCAAAAGAGGATTATCGAAATTAGAAAGACACTGTCATACAACTGTTGTGATCCCAAATGATAGACTTTTAGAATTAGTACCAGACCTTCCATTGAATGCTGCCTTTAAAGTAGCTGACGAAATATTGATGGAATCTATAAAGGGAATGACAGAGATTATAACCAAACCTGGCTTGGTAAATATAGACTATAACGATATGAGAACGATTATGGATGACGGCGAACTCGCTATGGTCGGAATAGGAGAATCAGAGGATCCAAATAATCGGGTAGAAGATGCTGTAGATCAAGCTCTAGGGTCCCCACTGCTAGGTAATGTAGATACAAGCGAGTCTAAAGGTGCTTTGATAAGAGTTATGGGCGGTCCTGATATGACTGTCTCTGAAGCTGAAAAAGCAGCAAATATGGTAAATGAACAGATTAGTAAAGATGCTAGAATAATTTGGGGTTGTAACGTAGACGAAGATATGGGCAATAAATTAAAGATACTATTAGTCATCACAAACGTTCACTCTGATAGCGACCATTTTGCTGATCAAGTCATTGGATCTTCTGCCTCTGGCGGAATAGATATGGTCCAATAAATCCAAAATTTGCCTTTAAAAAACGAAAAAACCAATTACCCCTTACTTACTTTTCATTTATATGTTTGCTAGAGGCGGTTTTAAACCGATGATATTAGCTTCTATTCCATTTGTTGTAGTATTTCTATTTACCTTATTTTTAGTGCCTCATTTATATTATACATCTCTAATATTTTTACTGTTACCCTTATTTAGCCTATATTTTTTTAGAGATCCTAAGAGAAAAATCGAAGATGGCATAATTTCACCTGCTGATGGGAAGGTCGTTCATGTTGATGAGAAAAATAAAGAAATCGCTATATTTATGAGCATTTTCGATGTGCATGTGAACAGGTCACCGTATTCAGGAAAGGTGATGAAAAATAAACATTATTATGGTGAACATCACCCAGCTTATTCTGATAAGAGTGAAGAAAATGAGAAAAATCACATTGTTTTAGTCACAGATAAAGGAAATCTAGATATTCTTCAGATAACAGGTATATTTGCTAGGAGAATAGTCCCATATATAAATAAAGGTGATAAAGTTAAGAAAGGGGAAAAGATAGGTCTGATACGATTCGGTTCTAGAGTTGAATTAAATCTGCCAGAATCAGCATCAATACAAGTTGGAAAAGGAGAGAAAATTAAGGCTGGTGAAAAAATCGGTGATTGGAATGAGGGATAAAAACAAACTGAGCTATGCAGATATTATCACCTTATCAAATGCTTTACTCGGCTTCCTAGCTATCACCTATATCGTAGATGGTTTATTGAGAGTTGCATCGATTTTAATTTTGATCTGTATAATTTTAGATGGTGCAGATGGATGGGTAGCTAGAAGGTTGAAGATTGAACATGAGTTAGGAGCATATCTAGATACCTTTTCAGATATGCTCTCATTCTGTTTTGCACCTGCATTACTTCTTTATACAACTTTTTACAACATAAATTTAGGAAGGGCCTGGGAACATCCAATAAATTTTCTTGCGACTGTGATTCCTTCTGTTATTGTGTTCTTTGGAACTCTCCGTCTCTCTAGGTTCGCAGATCTAAATTCAGAAGATTTCGAATATACTGGTATTCCAACTCCTGTGATCGCACTATTGATAATAATCTCATCATACCTCTTTGGCTGGGGAGATATATTTGAGTCAAGACCATATATCGTATTGATTTCACTATTAATATTATCGTTTTTTCTTTATTCTAAGATCAAATATCCTAAAATACGTAATAAAAAATGGATGATTATCGGCTTTTTAGTGATCTTGTTATCATTGACTGGATTGATCACATCAACTACTTTTACAGGTCTAAGTGGATATATATTAGTAATACCTCTCATATTGGGATTAGCATATGTATTAATAGGTCCACTATTGGTGAATAAAAATGGGAAAGGAGATGAATGAAAAAATAAAGGAAGCGGACAAATACTTCAACTGCAGTGATAAGGAAAGAACAGCGTTTGAATTAGGTATAAAACTAGGTGCACTTTTTCATCAGTTCATAGGTTCCCCAGTTAGCAGTAAAAATTTAAATGTTCTAGAAGAAGCTATCGAGAAGACTACTGAGAGTCAGGCATTCGTCAAATCAGCCACAGTGACTATAAAACCTGAAGGAAGCAAAGATGAAAAAATGGGTCCATTTGATTACAAAACTCTCTCGGAAGATATGCTTGAAGCTGAAATAGTGGTCGAATATAATGGGATTGAAGCCGTTGGAGAGATGAAATACATAGATGAGCTTGAATATCCATTGATGTATCTAAAAGAATTCAAGGAATTATGAAGAATCTATCAACAAATATTTTAAGATGTTTTGCATTATCAATGTAAAAGGATTTAGATAAGATGGTTAAAAGTCTCAAAATCGGTATAAGTGGTCCTTTTGGTATTGAGAAAACAGACACCTTGAAAAGGATTATCGAGATGCTTAAAGAAAAAGAGATATCAGTCGGTGGGATGGTAACAGATCCGATAATGGAGAATAACAGAAGAGTTGGATATCAAGTGATGGACTGGCAGAGTAAAGAAAAAGCTGTTTTCGCACATATTGCTCTTGATCTATCAGAAGAAGTAAATGGTTACGGTATAGATCTAGACACATTGAATGAAGTGGGTGTTAAGGCTATAAGAAAGGCTGCTGAAGGCAACGACGTTATTCTAGTCGATGAAATCGGTAAGATGCAGGTAAAAAGTGAAAAATTTAATAAAACTGTTAAAGCAGCGATGGAAGTAGATAAACCCATGATATTGACATTCCAGAAAAAGTCCCGTAATCCACTACTGCAAGATATTAGACGTAGAGATGATGTAAGGATGCTTGAGCTTACAGATGTAAACAAGGACCTACTTCCATACAAAGTGGTAGATCTGATCGATGAAGAGTTAGGATGAATATATACGAAATATTTTATGAATTTTGAAGATGTTGACTTAGAAAAGATAAAAGAGGGTAAAACTGAGATTCTTGTACCTACACATGAAAAAGGTGCAGGACCAAAAAGCTCAGATCAAAAAGTATTTTATAATCCCTCGATGGAACTCAATAGAGATATTTCAATATCTTTTCTTAATTCATGGGACCAAGGAGAGATAAATGTTTTAGATGGTATGTCTGCTAGTGGTATAAGGGGTTTAAGGATCGCTAATGAGGTAGAATCTACTGATGTTGTTTTGAATGACGTATCTAAAGATGCAGTCAGTTTGATAAAAAAAAATGCAGATCAGCTAGGTCTAGATGTTAAGGTAACTAACGATTCTGTCGAGAAACATCTTCTTGAAAACAGATATGAATATGATTACATAGATCTTGATCCGTTTGGGAGTCCAGTTTACTTCTTCCCGTTCGCGGCTAAATATGTGAGGGACAAAGGAGTCATCGCAGTGACTGCCACTGATACAGCTGTACTGTGCGGAACGTATCCAAAAGTATGTAGAAGAAAATATTCTGCTTGGCCAAAGAATAACTGGTGCAGGCATGAAAACGGATTAAGGATTTTGATGGGGTACTGTGCTAGTGAAACTGCCCGATACGATAGAGGTATAGAACCTCTATTATCATATTATGATGGACATTATTTTAGAAGCTACTTGAGAGTCATAAATGGTGCAAAGAAGGCTAATAAGTGTTTAGATAGGTTAGAAACCTACAAGTTTCACGATTACGATTGGGAAAAAGGTGATGATGTAGGTCCGCTTTGGTCTGGAGAGTTATTCAATAAAGATATCATAAAAAAAATGGATCCTTTAGGTGAATTAGAGGATAAATTACTCTCTTACTGGAAATATGAGTCTGGATTTCCACCGTTTTTCTATGACACAAATATCATCAGTAAATTCTTGAATACAGCCCCACCTAAATTAACTGATATATTGAAAAAGATCGAAAATAAAGGTTATAAAAGTTCAGGAACCCATTTTTCACCAACGGGTATAAAAACTGATGCTCCTTCTGAAGTCATGATAGATATATTTAATGATTATGAATAATTTTCTATCGATGGTCAAAATCTACAACCGGACACTTTCCTAGACATTCTCTGCAGTTTATACATTTACTTTCTTTCAATTTTATTCCATCATCAAAGTACAAAGCATTCTGTTCACATCTAGCTAGACATATTCCGCATTCAACACAATCTCTTGCTTTTTTGTATATAGTTTCGACATCATTATAATTCAATGAATCGTAATTTGATTTGTCTATATCTCCAAGAATATTTACTAAATTCTTGGTTCTTTCATCACTCAACATTTCTATTTTAGATGGTTTAGTGGTAACAGTTTCATATTTTTTTGATATTTTATCCTTAGTTTCTTCATCTAACATATCTAATAAGTCATCCGGAATATCCTTCCATCTCCACAATCCAAGCTCTATCCATTCATCAGGGAGTCCATTTTTCTCAGCATATCCCTTCAAAACTTCTTCGAATCTTTCATATTCATCAAAATTTTCCTTCAATTGATCCAATTCAGCTAGATCAGAAGCTGGGCATACCCAACATCCTATCCTCTCAAAACCATCTTCATACCATGGATTCCATTCAGCATCTTTCCTGAAAAGATACAACCAAACATGTAAAGCTGTCCACTCTTGTATAGGAGAAGCCCCTCTTTGGCCAGGAACCCAAGGATTGTTCCAAGTGTCTCCTTGATTCATCCGTTGTGTAGATTCATATCTTCTCTGACCTATAAATGATAGAACACCTTCTTCAAATTCTTCATCTATCAATCTAGCGGTTGGACCGAGTTTACAGGTTTTACAGCACCAACGATGATCTCTAGCAGATGGGCCAAAATAATCTAGATTAGACCAGTATCCACTGTTAGCTTTACGCATCTTCAATTCAAGATCGTGTTTTTCTGATATTTTTTTCACATTTTCAATGGTCTCTGGAAGTTCTATACCAGTATCCACGAATAACAGACTTGGTTTTATTCCTGCTTCTAGAACTAGATGAAGAGTTGCTAACGAGTCTTTTCCTCCACTGTAAGCCACCACAACATCTCTATCAAAATCTTCTGTTTTTTCATTGATGAAATCTATCGATTCTTGTATTCTTTTATCTAATATCATTTTATTTGCTTCTAGAACTTCACTCCATCCATTTTCATCATCGATAGGATCGTAGTCAGATTTTGATGTTCTCCACCTGTTTTTAACCCCTCTTCCGGACTCATTGCTTATCAAGTCTTTTCCGTGATGATGTGATGATCCTGCACAAATTACGTTATCCTCTTTGTCAACAACTATCACTTCGTCGTTTGGTTCGATGTCATTGTCACCATCAATAATTCCAGGGGCTAACACACTTGCTCCTTCAGATATAGGTTTAACAGCACCATCATCTATAACTACAAATCCTTTCTCAGGTTTCTTTAAATCCTGCCACGGTCTGATTATAAATTCATACGGATATTTACCGTTAGATTTCTTCTTGACATTATACCTGAACGTGCCGATCACTTCTCCATCAACTATAATCTCATCCATCTTGTCAATATATGGTATCCCATTTAGAATGACGATTTTATTTTCAGGAATCACTTCATATGAATAACCTTCTCCCCATTGTTTATCGATAGTTTTCCTGATATGTTCAATATCCTTTTCAAAAGCAGGTCTTACATCACCTGGTGGCGTGATATCTACATCCCTTGATTTCTTTCCACAGATATTACAAGTACCTTCTTCAATAAGAGGGAGATTACATTCATCACACCAGTCCAAATATACTTCACCAAGTCTAACTATGCTCATCAAACCTAGTTGATAGTTAAAAGAATAAAATCTTTTCGGAAGTTAACTCAGTCTAGAACAGTAATCCTTCTCATACCTACTTCATCTTTTATCTTTTCTTTTGTACTGCCCTCTATCAATCTTTGGAACGGACCTTTCTCAGTATTTGGTATTATCAGATGATCTCCATCACGCATTTTGAATTCCGATAAAACTTTGTTCGATATCACTTTGGATTTTCTCAAATGTACTTGAACGGGGATGTTGGCTTTATCAGTGATTGAGATTACTTCTTCAGCGATCTCATCCAATTTCATCTTCTTTTCATCTATTACTGAATCCAAAAAATCATCTTTAACCTTAACTCCCACTCTAGATTTGACTTTTTTAGACACCTGGGGTTCTTCTATGACTTTTAAAACTATAATCTTTGATGGAGCATCATTTTCAATAGTTCTTTTTATTATTGCTAATGATCTTTTTGAATAGAATTTTTTATAGCAAGCTATGAGAAGCTTCTCTCCGTTTCCTACATCTAGTTTTTTCATCTTATTTTTTAAATCTTTTTTCATATTATCTACCAGTAACCTAGTAATTTCCACCATCCTAGTCCTATGGTCAAGAAACTAGCCAATCCTATCATATTTAGTATGAAACCTGGAATAAGAAAATCTGTTTGATCAAGATGACCTGTAGAGTACACAAGAGCTGCACTTGGTGTACCCACAACAAACATGAAAGCGAAAGCACTCGGTAAAGCTACTAAAAATACAGGAACTACTGCTGGAAAGCCGATCCCTATCATTACCGATAGAGCAATCGGTAATATAACAGCAGTAGTCGCCGAGTTACTCATGATATTCGAAAGGAACGCAGTGATTACTGCAAACATTGCTAAAGCCAAAAACGGACTATCTCCTACAAAATTGACTACAGAAGAACCTATGAACTGTAATGTACCTGATTCGCCTAATATAAATGCCAAAGATATAGCACCACCGTATAGGAAAATAGTACCCCACGGAAGTCTTTTTGCCATATCATCCCAACTAATAGTGCCAGAAATACCGATAAAAGCAGAAACTAATACTGCAACTACTCCCATACCAATTATCTGTCCAATCGATACCCAAAGAATAAATGCCGATATCAGAAATCCTAGGGCTTTTCCTTCTCCCATAGATAAAGAGCCCATCTCCTCCACTTCTTCATTGATCTCTGACTGGATAATATCCATATCAACATCTTTAACATCAAAATATTTGGAAAGTATAAAATAAACCATAAAGGTCATAAATATTACGACAGGTATAGCTGCTATGAACCATTCTAAAAATGATATCATATTACCAGTTTGATCGTAATATATGCTGATCGCCAATGGGTTTCTAGCGCCACCTAGAAGGGTGCCCATACTGCCTACGCTTGTTCCAAAAGATAGACCAAGTAAACTAGCTTTCACGAATTCTTCGTTCAAATTTTCTTCTTTATATGCTGAATATATACCCAATAATACAGGGATGAAAAGAGCAGCTACACCGTGGGCTGGCATCGTCATGGATAATAACGAACCTGTTACGATAACACCAAGAACGAATGTTTTTGGAGTCTCACCGAAGCGTTTCAACATAACTAATGCTATCCGTTTATGGAGACCGTGTTTTTCTATCGTAAGAGCAAGGATAAAAGCTCCTAAAAGGAAAAATATTGTTGATGAAGCAAATCCGGTGAAAGCTTCAGTCGGTTTTAATATTCCCAATATCACTGAAAATGATATTATCAGAAAAGCTGTCAGCATATAAGAAATTGGTGTTAAAAGCCAAAAATAAACTGCTAGGAAGAGTATAGCTAAACCATAAAATGTCTCTGGGTTAGATGAAAAAACAAATATTAAATATGTGAATATAAAGAATAAGCTCAGTCCTAGAAATGCTTGAAAAATATTATTTCGTATTAAATCACTTTTTTTTATAGAAGCTATACTCACCATAGTCTACTCTTTTTATTCGAGATAAGTAATCTTTCTTTTTGGCATACCTTCCTTTACCTTTTTCGCCACACTGCCTTCTAAAAATTTCTTCAACTTATCTTTTTTTGATCCATGGATTATTATGTGATAAGCATCCATCAGCTCTGTGTCCTCTATTATCTCTTCAGATATCTCCTTTCCCTTTCTCAGATGTACATCTGTAGGGATATCACTTTCATCAGTAATAGATAATATTCTCTCTGCGTATTCGTCTGCCTGATTTTTCTTTTCCTCAAGAACTGTATCCAAAAAATCATTTTTCTCTTTCATACCAACTTTAGCATCAACCATTTCCGGTATAGGTTGCTGTTCTATGACTTTCAAAACGATGATCTTATCTGGTTTTTCTTTCTCTATTATCTTTTTAATTTTTTGTAACGATTTACTGGTATATTGCTCTCTATAACTTGCTATCAGTAGTATCCTTTCGTCCTTTCTTTTATGCTTATTCTTTTGGGATATAGGCATCACAGACCTCCAAATATGTAAATTTATTTAGTTAGATGGACAAAGGTTTTATAAAATGATTATGGTGAAGTTCTAATATCGTGTCCAGGGTTTATATAACTAAATAATTATTAGAACATAAAAACTAAGCTTCAAACAGTTTTTCTTCCGTTTGATTAAAATAATAGAAGATTAGTGTATTAATTACCCGGTTAAGAAGATCATGGGGAGTACCCCAGCACGATGATCCATGATGCAAGTACCGGGAAATGGTCTTGATGGGTCCCCTTATGAACAAGATGAAAACATCTAGTGATGATTAAGGACCAACCCCAAGGCTAAACAATCCCCTGGTTAGAGTCAGGAGGGGGAGATGGATGCTCCTTACGATGAACCTAACTGTTACAACCAGGGGACAGTAATTATCTATCAAAGTCAAAGCAGGTTAAATAAATGAAAAAGCAAAAAAAGGTTCTTAAATGCCCTAATTGTGGGAGTACTAATATAGTACCTGAAGCAGGATTTGTAACTGGATATAAATACCACTGTCAGGATTGTGAATACGTAGGGCCATTTATAATAGAAGAAGATGTAGAAGAAAATGAAGAATAATTTTTTTATGCGTACATGACCTGTTTCTTTATCTTTCTCTCCTCTGTCTCAGACATTACCTTTTCGATCGCATCTGTGAAATCTTTCTGTGTAACTTTATCTTTGTCCTTTCTTATCGAGAACATTCCAGCTTCCGTACATATTGCCTTGATATCTGCACCACTAGCTTCTTCTGTTCTGTAAGATAGTTTTTCTAGACTTACATCTGTATCTATACTCATATCTCTCATGTGGATCTTAAAGATAGCTTTTCTAGCTTCTTCATCAGGTTTAGGTATATGTATTATCCTATCGAATCTTCCTGGACGTAATAAAGCTCTGTCTAAGAGTTCAGGTCTATTGGTCGCACCCATCACTTTTATATTGGACAATGGTTCAAATCCGTCCAATTCTGCCAATAACTGCATCATAGTCCTCTGAACTTCTCTGTCTCCAGATGTTGCTTGCTCTTGCCTTTGTGTAGCTACGGAATCAACCTCATCTATGAATATTATCGCTGGTGATTTCTCTCTAGCCATATCAAACAACTCTCTGACCATTCTTGCCCCTTCACCTATGTATTTTTGGACAAGTTCTGAACCAACCAATTTAATAAATGTTGCATTTGTTCTGTTAGCCGCTGCCTTAGCTATCATCGTTTTACCTGTACCTGGTGGTCCAACTAAGAGCACCCCTTTAGGAGGCTCGATACCAATCCTACCATATTTTTCAGGATACAGTAAAGGTTCTTCAACCGTTTCTTTGACCTCTCTGATTTGATCTTGTAGACCACCTATATCATTGTAGGTTACAGATGGTTTTTCTAAGATCTCAGCACCCATTATGTCTGGATCAACAGATGAGGGTAACGTTTTAACTATTGAGAGAGTTTGTTTGTTTAAAGCAACTCTAGTCCCCGGTTTCAATTTCTTTCCTGGTAAAAAGTCAGCTACATTAACTATAAAATCAGGACCTGTAGTGCTTTCGATCACAGCTTGATCATTTGGCAAATTCTCCTTTACCATACCAACTAATAAAGGAGGTTTCTTTAACCTTGCTAACTCTTTTTTTAGTTCTTTCGTCTCTCTTTTTAACCGTTCTAGTTCGCTTTTTACATAATCCCTGTTTTCGCTATCATCGTAGTTACTAGATAGTCTTTGATGCTTCTTTTGAAGCTCCTCGATTTGCTTCGTCAGTTCTTTTGAAGTTCCTCTCAAGTCATCTTCGTCCAAACAACCACCGCTTTACTTATTAATTTACGAAGCAACCTTATTATAAATATTGTGGTCAGTTTCCAAAATTGGTAAATTGCCCTTTAATTGATTAAGTCAGATAATCTTTCAAGTGCTTTCCGTTTATCCTTTTTATCTATCTCAGATTTCTCTATATCATGTTCTAAAGTTCTAATTGTATTATCATAAACTTCCCTATCAACAGGATATGGTGTACCGTCCTTTCCCCCATGTGCAAAACTGTATTTTACAGGATCTTCCCAGCTCGGTTCACTTCCGTATATTAGATCAGAAACTAAAGCTAACGCTCTAATCTTTTTCTGGCCCATCCCTTTTAATGATATCAACTCATCATAACTTGTAGGTTGAATCTCATAGGCATCTTCCAAAACTTTCCATCCTCTTTTTGATATGTCCATGTCTAGAACTGCATGGTGTTCTGGAAACTTTATTTCCTCTTTAGTAAAATCAAGTAAAGATGTCTGGTTTTTAGAATCAAGATATTTCCTTAGATGTGAAGGACCATCGTTGATCAGATCAATACTTATGTTTCTTGTTTCCTCACTATCTTGAGAAGTCATGTTCAAAACTTCTTTTTTCTTTTGATTACAAGCGACACCTTTATGAGGTTCATTTACAAATTCATTAACTAAATCTGAAAGCCAATGGTATCTTCTAGCATAACCTTCTTTATCATCTAAACCTTGTTGGACCACACCCCAGTTTCCTTTTTCGCTGACAAAAAATGAATGATGATATAATCTAAAATCATCCTGAACACATGAGTTATCTACCTTAGCTGAAAGTTTTGAAGAATTGATCAGGTCATCTATTCTTGTAGGTTTTATTGAGAATACATCTTCGATATTGGCTATCTCTTGAGGAGTCTTTCTACTAGCCTTACCTTTACCTCCCAATACTGCGATGCCATGTTCCTGTGGATCTAAAGCTACTTTTAATGCTCCACATGTGGTCGTCGTGGTACCACTGGAATGCCAGTCAAAACCTATCGTACAGGAAAGAGCTTGAAACCAGTTGGGATCTGTTATTCTCTTGATGAATTCATCTACTCCGTACTCATCAATGATGACCTCAGTTATACCCTTGCTCAATCTGACCATCCTTTTGAACAGCCATCTAGGGGCCTTCCCTCCGTGAAGAGGCAAATCAGTAGTTCCGCGGTTCCTCATCACCCTATCAACTCAGCGTTTTGGTATAATACTTTTATGGGGTGGTCAGTGAATATAGTAAAATTGGAAAATAGGATGAAAATAATATATCATAAAACATTTACTGAGCCGATGAAGGAAATAAAAAAACTTTATAATAAATTGTCAAATGAATTTGGTGAACAAAATTGGTGGCCAGGAGAAACTAAATTTGAAGTAGTAGTAGGAGCAATTCTAACACAGAATGTTAGCTGGAATAACGTTGAGAAAGCTATTATTAATTTAAAAGAAACCGATATCTTATCACCTAAAAAAATTCTAAAAACTGATGACGAAGATTTGTATGGATTGATTAAACCTACTGGATTTTATAGACAGAAAACGTCCCGTTTGAAGCGCATATCAAAATTGATAAAAGAAAAAGGTGGTGTTGATAATCTATTTGAAGAAGATGATTTGAGAGAATTGTTACGTGATATCAAAGGTGTCGGTCCAGAGACAGCAGATAGCATTATTTTATATGCAGCAGATAAACCAAGTTTCGTTGTGGATGCGTACACATTCAGAATACTTGAAAGAGTGATGAATATAGATGGGTCTTATAATGATATAAAGAATTTATTTGAGTCAACTTTCAATAATAATCTAAAAGAACTTCAGGAAATTCATGCTCTAATAGTTGAATTGGGAAAGAATTATTGTACTAAAAATGATCCAATATGCAGTAAATGCCCTTTGAATGATAACTGTACGTATGCTAATCAAAAATAAGCCTTTTCCACCTTAATATATCTCTTTTTATTGCTCTATAAAATGAAGGAAAATAAACTATGCTCAAAAAACTACCCAGTATCAACACAGCTATGTAAAAAACCTCAACATCTGCTCTATAAGGTTCAATTCCACCTATGATAAAACCTATCTCATCTACAATAAAACCTAAACCTATACCATAAAGAATCGAGCTTATCCTTGCAACCGCATTACTCCAATAATTTATAGCTAACCACGCTGCTATAGCCATCAATATGATACCATATGTGATATGATGAATATGATATCCACCCAAAACCAGATTTTTCCCAGCAGAATAAGTAGCATTTCCAACTGATGAACCTGTAGATTCTTGAGCTTGAAGTAAAACAACCCAAAGTCTTGAAAATAAAAATGACACTAAGAATGATATTGAGATTAAAAAAGGTGTAGACTTACGATTCTTATAAATTTCTTTTTTAATTAAATTAGGAATCGCAGTGACCACTTTTAAAACTATATTTTTTTTATTCATCTTTATTCTACAATATACAAACAGAAAATAAAAGAGTTAAATTTTTCGGAATCAACCCTATGGTGCAGACAAAACTATACATTCCTTTGAAGAATAAAGGATATAGGAATTTTCTTTATAATCATTCATCAATTTTTTATTTAAAGGCTTAGGGGTCACTCCAGGAGTTATACAAGTACCTCTCTTCATCTCATTGTCATAAACAATAAAAGATACATTCAGCTCTTTCATAGTAGTTACAGCCTTATCGTAATCTGAAGAGAAAAAGATACTCCCTCCTTCAGTCCAGGTCAAATTTTTCAAGCTTATAGAAAAGGCAGCAGCACTCATACGGTGATCAGTTGCTATCTTTCCATCTGTCCCCTTCATCCAATAAAAAACCTCTATATCGTTCCAACCAGTACCTTCATCGTATCCAGAAATCAAATCCTGGCTAGGATAAGAAAGTGGCACATTTAAACCTATCAGTATCAAAATTACAGCACCGATTGTGACCGCTTTCTTTTTATCGAGTGTGGGATTATATACCTGATAGAACTGGTAAAGTCCTAAACCAAAAAGTAAAGATAAAGGTACTAAAAAAAAGCTCACATGCCTCATAGGTCTTAAAGATGTTGAACCTGATATCAAACCTGCAGTTATAGAAAAACCAGTGAATAAGATCCATCCAAGTACAAACGGACCTTCTTTATAGGCTTTTACTATTTTTCTTGAAAATAAAGAAAATAGACCTAAAACCATTGTTGGAACATAAAGATAAACAGAATAACCGATCTCAGCCTCTTTTGTAAAAGCTCCAAATGCGACACCAGAGAGAAGAATAATAGTTAGAGTAATAGTTATAAGAGATACTTTTAAAAACCTCTTTATATCCTGTTTATGTAACTTGATAGGCATGATATAATCAATTTTTTCTCTAAATTTAGCAACTAATATGATAAAAGGAATGAACAAAAACGGAACTATAACGACTGTAAATGAAGGGAAAAACAATGCTTCATACAAACGGTTATGTCTGAAAGTTGGAACTGACAACCAAAATGAGACAGTAAGTATGATGAAAAACATATAATAATAAATCCTATTTCTCTTTAGAGATCTTTGTTTATTTCTCCATAAAGTTACTACAAAAAATCCACCAACCAAAAACAAAATTATGAAATAAGAAGTAAGATGATGGGTAAGTATCAGAGCAATGGAGGAAATAACTAACACTAGCCCCATTTTATTATTATCTCTGGCAGATATTATTATGGTCAGAAGAAATAAGAAAATCAATACACCCAATGTTTCTGGCTTAGGTTGTGAATAATTATAGATTACTGGTGGTAAAGCAGCGAAAAATAATGAGGCAAGGATAGAAGCTTTCTTATTACGTGTTATTTTATGCATTAACAGGAATATAAATAGTGGTGAAAGTGCTGATAAAACTACGGGAATAAATAAAGTTGAAGAAGTAACAGGAAAACCAGAAAGTAGATGAAATGAACTAGCTACTATCAACATACCAGGAAAATACGGGTAAGCCTGTCCCCAACCATCTACACTAAGATAGGATCTTCCTTCAGTCACCCATTGGTTTGTATAGTAAACATATTCACCACAATCTATACCCCATAATGAATTTCCAAACAAAGGTATTGTTCTGATTAATATGGAGAAAGAGATTATAGCTCCTAAGGCAAACCACATCGACTTTTTCATCATATCCAAATTTGATAAGATAGGTTTATTGTTTTCCCCTGATAAATCATAATGAACTCAAAAGTTTTATTAATTGAACTTCAGTATTTAAGACATGGAAAGATACAATCGACATAAAATATTACCTGAGATTGGAGAGGAAGGTCAGAAAAAAATAGAAGAAGCAAGAATCGCTGTTCTTGGTCTGGGTTCACTAGGTTCGGCTATAGCTGATTCATTAGCTAGAACTGGAGTTGGTTTCTTACGAGTTGTTGACCGTGATTATGTCGAAATGTCTAACTTAAATCATCAAATATTGTTCGATGAGGACAGTATCGATAAACCAAAAGTAGAAGCTGGTTCTAAAAGATTGAATGAAATAAACTCAAATGTAGAAGTCGATCCAGTATCCGTCAATATCGATTCAAACAATATCGAGAAGTACATAGGGGACGTAGATCTTGTAATGGATGCTACAGATAACATGAAAACAAGATATATCATCAACGATGCATGTGTAAAAAATGGTAAAAAATGGATATTTACCTCGGTACTGGGAACATACGGGATGAATCTAAATATAATCCCAAACAAAGGACCGTGTTTAAGATGTCTTATGCCTGATAAACCAGATAAAGGTTCTTTGAAAACTACTGAAACAGCTGGTGTATTGTTTACACTTCCAAGAATTATGGGTAATATAGCATCTACTGAAGCTATAAAACATATTATAGGTGGTAACCCAAGGAAGGAGATGCTTACTATCGACCTTTGGCATGATGATTTTGAACTAGTTACAGTAAGAAGAAGGAAAGAATGTACAACATGTGGCCAAAAGAATTTTGAATTTCTTTCTAAAAAGAAAAATATTGATGTCGAAATACAGGGTGAAAATTCTATCCAAATATCTCCTGCTGAAAAATCAAAACTCGATCTTCAAAATATTCAAAATCGTTTTAAAAAAGCTGAAATAAAAGGAGAATCGATGTTAAGGATACATCTAGATGAATATGACTTGAATCTATTTGAAGACGGAAGACTCATAATTGAAGGTACTGACGATCCAAAAAAGGCTAAAGCACTGTATTCTCGTTATATTGGGGATTGACCTGATTCAATATTTTTTAAAACTTAAAGTATCAATCAAGGACTCATAATTTAGCGAACTTTCAATCTCTTCTAGTTCATCTATACTACTTTGGACTCTTGGTCTATCAGGTACCAATAAACAACATTCTGAAGGCTTGATAGATATATCATAAGTGCCAATACTTTTAGATATTTTGATTATCTCGTTTTTATCCAATCCTATAAGAGGTCTGTGAATTGGGAGATCGATAATCGAACTTTGGGTTCTTAAGTTAGAAAGAGTTTGTGAAGCAACCTGGCCCATAGATTCTCCTGTAACGATCGCATCAGCTTTTAATTTCGAACTTAACTTTTCAGCAGCACGATACATCATCCTTTTACATAAAATACATTGAAAATGAGTATTAGCTTTCGATGATATCTCTTTCTGAATATTTTCAAATGACGCTTTGTAAAGGTTCATTTTGGGATGGATTTTTTTAAGCTTCTCAAATATGGAATATAAAAGTTCAATGGTTTTTTCATCAGTATATGAACCGTTATCTATATGAAGTAGATTTACTTCAGCACCTTTTTCAGCCATCAAATGAGCGGCTACTGGTGAATCTATACCAGTAGATATCAATGAAACGACTTTGTAATCCATCAAGTAAAAACGATATTAACTTGTTATATAACTGTTTTCGCTTGTTGTGAACCCAAATTTTTATAATGAAAAAAATCTTAACCCTTTTTAAATCGGAAAAAAGGGTTCTATTTGCGATTAGGAGCAAAAAACTTATAATAGGACCCTTTCTTCCA
>CAZEXI010000011.1:0-46730 GCA_964516805.1 uncultured Thermoplasmata archaeon | reverse complement strand
ATGAAATCAAGGTATTTTTTCATATTTTCCGGTAAGGCATCGTAGCCTTTATCTACAATATCAGACCAATCCTGTTCTTCCCAACCATCGAATGTTCTGTAAACAGGTTCGTAGTCGTAGAGTGCTTCTATATCAGCTGGGAAATGTTCTATCTTTTCACCTTCATGCTCGTAATGTGTGCATATCTTTATCTCATCAAGACCTTCTAGAACATCAAGGTTCGTCACAGCTAATCCTGTCAATGAATTCACTCTAGTCGATAACTTTATCATCACTAGATCGAGCCAACCGCATCTTCTAGGTCTACCTGTTGTCGTTCCGTATTCTCCTCCTTTTTCACGGATGTGGTCTCCAGTCTCATCTTCTAATTCTGCTGGGAAAGGACCAGTTCCAACTCTCGATGTATATGCTTTAACCACGCCTATAATCTCATCTATTTTTTTAGGACCTACACCAGAACCGATACATGCTCCTCCTGAGATTGTATGAGAAGAAGTAGTATAGGGATAAACACCATGTTCGATATCTATGTGCGTACCTTGTGCTCCTTCAAAAAGTACCTCTTTTTTCTCTTTGAAAGCTCTATCTAATTCTACTGACACGTCTGTTACATATTTCTCTAAAAGTTTACCGTATTCTATATATTGATCATGCAGTGCATCCACATCGAAATGCTTATCTTCACCATAAGCTTCAAAAATCTTATTTTTTATTGGGACAACAGTTTCTAATTTGTTTCTTAACGCCTCTGGATTGTAGAGATCTGCAACTCTTATACCAAATCTACCAACTTTATCTTGGTAGCAGGGACCTATCCCTCTTTTAGTTGTTCCTGCTGCTAATTTGCCCTTCATCTTTTCTTCTAACTCGTCCATCTCTCTATGATAAGGCATAATCAAATTGGCCCTATCCGATAGTAGTAGATTTTCAGTATTGATACCTCTCTCTTCAAGGTCTTCTATCTCACTCAATAAAACCTCTGGATCGACAACTACTCCATTACCTATGACCGCTGTTTTTTCATCTCTAAAAATACCCGAAGGTATGAGATGAAGTTTGAAGGTTTTGTCATCAAAAACTATCGTATGTCCTGCATTATTCCCACCTTGAAATCGTACTATATAATCAGCATCTTCGGCGTAATAATCGGTGACTTTACCTTTTCCTTCGTCACCCCATTGTGTACCGACTACGGTTACGGAACCCATATTATCATGAATCTTGAGTGATTGATTGTATATAATTTTAATCAAAAATTCCCTCGAAATATAGTAATTTTAGCTCAAATATTCCACAACATTTATTATACATCTCTTTTTTTCAACCATTGATTCTTTATGAAAAAGTGGATGACTATCCTGGTAATACTAATCGTAATAGGCACCTCCGCGGGAGGTATATTAGCAGCAAACCAACTGTATTTCTCCGAAGACGACTCTGGTGAAGAAACAGTAAAAGCAGATGTTGGAGATAAGGTTACAGTTGATTATACTGGCTGGCTACAGGATGAAAGGATTTATGGAGACGAATGGAGAGTGTTCGATACATCATACAAAAGTGTAACTGGTAAAAAAATAGTTACCTACAGAGAAGGTGGAAGAGGTGAACCATATACTTTCACTCTTGGACAAGGTGTTATAGAAGGATGGAATAAAAACATTAAAGGAATGGAAGAAGGAGAAAGAAAAACATTCTTGGTACCGCCTTCAGAAGGCTATGGATCTGCTTCAGACAAATTGTTATTCAAAATAGATAAAACCCAAACAGTACCTGTCTATGAAACTATGAACAAGACAGAATTCAATAATAGATATGAAGTTGGTCTTTCCGGCAGGGTAACGGTAAAAGATCAATTCTGGGGATGGACTAAATCTGTCATATCAATCGAAGGCGATACGGTTGTGTTAAGAAACGAACCTGATATGGGTAAAGAATATTCTTCCTATGTAAAAGGTGATTCAGGCTGGACTTCTGAAGTGATCTCTATAGATTCAAACGCTAATGATGGAAAAGGCATAATCAAAGTAAGAAATCATGTAGAACTCGGAACTGAAGTTGATGCAGACCATATAGGAAAAGAATATACTCGATTTAACGACGTATCCTCTATCAAAAGTAATGCAGGTCAAAATCCAAAACCTGCTGGAATAGTAGTCGAAAACAATGATGATAACATCGTGATTGATTTCAACGAGGAAGTCATGGGTAAGACCCTTAGATTCAATGTAGAGATCATATCCATAGAAAAAGCAGGATAAAACACTTTTAACAACAATTTTCTTATATTCTTCTATAATTAGTTTTTTCATTACAGAGAAAAATTGAGAATGATTTTTCTATGGCGAGGGTAGCCAAGCATGGCCAACGGCGCAAGGTTCAGGGCCTTGTCCTGTAGGGGTCCAAGGGTTCAAATCCCTTCCCTCGCATCAATTACTTTTCGAGCGTAGTGAGAAAAGTTATTGAAAGAAGTAGCGAGCGTCAGCGAGTTACTGCGCACTTTTTTGTAAAAAAACTGCACTAAAAACGTGTTGGGCTATCCCGAGAATTTATTCGAGGTCTACTGGAAAATCTAAAAGATTTTCCATCGATATACGGAAAATATTATATTTTCTGGAGTAGAGATGATAAACTTGTTTATCTAGATCTTCGATAGGCCTTACTAAATGATTATCTAGATCCTTTCAGATTTTATCAAACCTATTTCATTCACCTGGCCATCTAAGGTAATAATTTTGTTTAGCTTTATCTCTCTTTTCTGATTTTCTCATACTTACAAAGAGATAAACTCCGATAAAAGTAAGAATCAATAGGATTATCAAAGACATACACATATCCAAAACATCAACTAAGTAAAGAACCCAAGCCATAATAATAGCAGCTAAAATACCAAATTTTATACCTATCTCCTTACCATTCATCTAGACAATAAATGTCGCACATCTTATAATTTTTATGATTTTTTAATTTCAAAAAAACAAGAAAAAATGAGAGTTGATTAAAAACTCTCTTTTTTAGAACCGACATCTTCAGCTACCTCTGGTAACTCTAGCTCATGAAGAGTCCTTTTCATTGGGACTCCTTCTTCATCCCAACCTCTCACTTGATAATACCTGTCAAGTTCTTCTTCAAACCTTCTCCGGGATATCTTTTCACCTTCTGTGGGACCATATATAACTGGATCTTCAAATATTCTATCTGGTAATGTATCGTCCTTTCTGCCGAATCCTTCTCTTATGTTGAACGCTTTAGACAAATTATAGACTCTTTCACCGACTGTTAAGAATTCAGATATGCCCATATCAAATCCAGTTGCTGCATTGACCAGTTCAAGAAGTCCTTCATCGAACATCAGACCTCTAGAGAATTTACACACACCAGTTATATCATAGAGCATCATCAGATCTTCCATGGCTTTCAAGGCTATCGATTTTCCTTCCAATGTTGTTCGATCGTAATCTTCAAAATCCCAGAAACTTCCAGCCATCTCTAAAGCGTACAGACAAGAAGTAACGTGGTCCGCACCTTTTGGCGATACAGCAAAAGCGAGAGCCATTCCTTTTAAGCCTCTCACTTCGAATCCAGCTGGCGGCATGCCTTTTACATGTATTGCAAACTTTTCCGAGTCATGCCCTAATTTTCTAGCAGCATCAGCTACGCCATCACCTAACAATTCACCAAGGTCTCCTTCTTTATATGCCAATCGTCTTAGTGCTTCTAACATTGCATCAGCATTTCCAAACTCAAGGTCTAAATCTGTCTCTAATAATCCTTTTTCATAAGCTTCCATTGCCCATGAAATAGCAAGACCCGCAGAAATAGTATCAAGACCTAACTTATCACATATTTCATTGGCTTTAGCAACCGCTTCAACATCATCAATCTCACATGCTCCACCAAAAGAATGCTGGGTTTCATATTCAGGTCCATCTACTTCTATATCCCCATAAGGTGTATCTTCAGCTACAAAGTATTGACTGCACGGTTTAGTACAGTATGGACAAGGTCTCCTTCCATTCCTGTAGATATCAGTCCAATATCTCGGATCGATAGTTAAACGATCCCTATCCTTACCTTCTAGATTATCGAAAGCTCTCTTGAAGTATCCTGCTTGCCAATTCTTAGTTGGAAAACAACCATAAACTTGATTTTTAGCATGGACCGCTTCTCCGGTTCCATAATCCATGGCGTCCTGTGGATCAAAGCTTTCGTCTTCTGATTCGCCTCCACCAGTTGTTATCTTCCGCCATTTTTGAATCAATTCGTCAAGCTTTTCTTCATCATGAATAGGTATATCTTTTGTTCCTTTAACAGCGATTCCTTTGAGGTTTTTAGAGCCCATGACAGCTCCCCCACCGCCTCTTCCTGCCTGACGATCTTCACATTCAATCATTGCTATTTTGGAAAGTTTTTCTCCCGAGGGGCCTATGAAAGCTGTTCTGAAACGATTGTATTCTTCTTCTATCTTCTCACCGGCTTCTCTAGTATCTAATCCCCAAAGGTGATCTGCATCCTCTATAGTTACTTCATCATCTTCTATTACCAGCAACTTTGGCTCATCTGCTTTACCTTTAATGACCAATGCGTCATATCCAGCTTTTCTAAGAGCATCCCCCAATTTAGCTCCTACTACGGCTTTACCATATCCTCCCGTTTCTGGAGCCTTAAAACCAAATGTAGTTTTAGAGCCAGTTGGAATCTTTGGACCTAATAAATTACCCGGGCCAACGACTAAAACGTTATCTGGGCCCAGAGGATCAGTCCCAGGTTCAACCTCATCATATATGATTTTAGTAGTGAAACCAGCTCCTCCTATATACTTTCTTAAAAATTCTTCAGAAGGTTCTCTAATTTTTGTTTCGTTATCCGTCAAATCTACATCAAGTATTCTTTTCCAATATCCAGTCATATTAACCCCTCTTAAAATAAATTTTTTTTCTCATCTTAATCTTTCCTTTTATTAGTGAAATCGTAATCTCATATAACCTTTACTTTATCAAATTTATTATTTTTACCACCTATCAATTAAAGATATTATATATTGCATATTAAATGTAATATTGATCGGGATTTAACTAAGATGATATTTTCCATATATAATACCTACTCATCACAGACAATTTCATTTTAAAATTAAAAGAAAAGAGAATTTTTAGATTATTTTTTTCGGTATTGATATAGCACTAATAGAGCAATACTAATAATCAAAATCATCAAGGTGAATCCTGGAGTTCCTCCACTTTCCTCAGAATCCTCTTTTTCTATATTTAGAGTTGTTTCAAAATTAGCGGTGTTTCCGTTTTCATCGGTCACTGTTAGAGTTACATCATATTTGCCTGGTTCATCATAACTATGGGTAATAACTGCATTGGAACCTATCATTCCATCACCAAAATCCCAATCATAACTTTCTATACCTACATTATCAGACGATTTAGAAGCATCAAAGGTTATCTCCTTTCCCGCAACTGCATCTCCAGTTATATTCACAGATATATCTGGTCTTATATTATCTTCAACTGAAACCAACACTGTATCAGAGTCTGTATTATTTGCAGAATCGCTAACTGTCAATTCAACAGTATGTGTTCCTACTTCACTAAATGAATGACTTATCACTTTACCATGATAATCCTTACCATCTATATTCCAAACATAGCTTTCTATTTCTACATTATCTGAAGAATGTGATCCATTGAACGTTATTTCCTCGTTCGATGATGTAGAGATATCTTCTCCTGCTCGGGCTATTGGAGATGTATTATCCACAACATCTACAGCCATAACATCAGAATCATGATTACCAGCAGTATCAGTAACTACGAGTTCTACTTCGTAAGATCCTAATTCACTGAAACTATAATCTGTAACAGCTTTTCTAAACTCCTCACCTGCAATTCTCCAAACATAGCTTTCTATATATCCATTATCAGTAGAAGACGAGCCATTTAAAGTGATCGTTTCTCCTATATTTACTGTTCTATTTTCTCCTGCTTCAACTGAAGGTGGGGTATTATCTATCACTTCGATCATTACTGTACAGTCGTCAGAGTTACCAGCAGTATCAGTAACTGTTAATTGGGCACTATATTTACCTAATTGATCAAATGAAATACTCACGCTCTTTCTACGATAAGTTTTATTCTTGATAATCCAGCGATAGGAGTCGATCTTCCCGTTATCTGTTGACCATTCTCCCGTGAAAGTAACCTCTTCTTTTACTGAAACGGTCCTATTTCCTCCAGCTTTAGCTGTAGGCGGTGTTACATCATTAACATCGATCTTTTTATCGATAGACATGTAGTTACCTGCCCTGTCTGTCACATTCAAAACTATTGTGTACCTACCAGGATCTTCAAATGTATAATCTATCATTTTGCCATGTATCTTTGAGCCTTCTATAGTCCAGGTGTAATTATTTATACCTACATTATCATAGGAATCAGAAGCATCAAATGTTATTCCAGTATCTTCATCGGCCTCATTCTTCCCAATTATTATCGCTTGTGGTTTTGTAACGTCCTTTACTGTTATTGTTAATCCGTCAGTGTCAGAGTTACCAGCCATATCAAATACTGTTAAATTGACATTATAGGTGCCTGGATGTGAGAATTCATATGATACCTCTTCGCCGTTATGTTCTTCACCATTGATATTCCAAAGATATTCGACAATACCTACATTGTCGGTAGAATTAACCGCACTGAATAATATTTTTTTATCTTCAACTACAGTTTTATCTCTACCAGCGTTAGCTATAGGTGAGGTTTTATCTTCTACATTTACAACTATTTCATCGGAACCTGTATTACCTGCTGAGTCTTTAACTTTTAGAGTGACAACGTATGAACCTACTTCTGATAATGAACTTACAACTCTTTTACTGTAAAATTCCGAACTGTCAATAATCCAGGTGTAGTTCACTATCCCTATGTTATCGTGTGAACTACTTCCATTAAGTACAAATTCCTCACCAACACCTACAGTTATATTTTCACCAGCATCGGCAGTAGGTGATATAGAGTCCTCTACTGTTACACCCATCTCGTCAGTGTCTGTATAACCTGATGAATCTCTCACAGTCAATGTAACATCATAAGAGCCTAAGGCCGAAATCGAATGATTCACCTGTTCTCCATAAAGATCTATGCTACCTATTGACCAGGTGTAGTTTACTATGACAGCATTATCATAAGAACCGTTTCCATTTAATGTAAATACTTCATCAACACCTACTACAATATCTTCCCCAGCATCTGCTACCGGAGCGGTGATATCATTTACTGTCACATTGACTGAATCTGTATCGGAATTACCAGCAGAATCAGTGACCGTTAATGTTACATTATAACTACCAGGATCGGTAAATTCATAATCGACTGTTTGGGAGATATGATCTTCTCCCTCAATAGTCCATCTATATTCAACTATACCAACATTATCTGACGACCCACTTCCATTGAATGTGACGGTTGTATCTTCATCCACAGTCTTATCACTACCTGCATCAGCGTTAGGTGTTGTTTTATCTTCCACAGTTACTGTAACAGAATCCGTATCATAATTACCCTCTGAATCAGTTACATTTAAAATAAACTCATAGTTGCCTATCTCTGAAAAAGAATGAATCAGTTCCATCCCATACCATTCAACCCCCTCAAAAGTCCAGGTATAATTCGTGATAGCCACATTGTCTGATGATCCACTAGCATTCAGAGTAAATTGTTCTCCAATACCTACACTTTGATTTGTACCAGCATCTGCCTTTGGTGGAACTGTATCTATCTCAACAGTGATATTACATGTGTCATTATCATAATTTCCTGAGTCATCTGTAACATTCAGAACAACCTCATATGAACCCAATTCATCAAAAATATGAGATACCTTCTCTCCATATTTCAATGTGCCATTTATATCCCAAGTATAGTTTGTTATTACTCCATTATCGGATGAATTTCCTCCATCAAATATGACCTTCTCATTTTTGCTCACTGTTCTATCCTCACCAGCATCTGCAGTTGGTTTTATAGCTTCAGTAAAGTATTTCTGAGCCGGGTCACCATAAAGGTTAAAATCAAATTTATTCATCCAAGAAGCTCCTTCCCAGTAATCACCACAATAGGATTTAGCATAGGCTAGAGCCTTTCCTGCCGGTTTTTCATCAGCTATCAAACCCATCATATAATAATATCCTAAACCCGTATTATCTGCAAGTTCTGGAATAGGACTCCATGTTCCAGTTGAGTACCAGCTGACTCTCGATGCGGATACAGTAGATATCGCTGCCCCATCTTTCAACAATCGATAACCCAAGTTATTATCGCTCTCTGGATAACCATTTAAACATGAAGATTGATAAAAGAAGGCTGGTTGATCTTTCTCTAACTGACTGACCTCTCTGCTGGTCATAAAAGCATTCCATTTCATCTCATCCCCATCAGGTACATCATCTGAGTCATAATCACCATCCCAATATTTTCTAGATACTGATTCCTGATTACCATGCCCCCACCAGAATACGGAACCATAACCATTACTATTGAATTCATCCACAAAATTGGACATCGATATGGGCTGCGAATAATGAA
This sequence comes from uncultured Thermoplasmata archaeon, assembly GCA_964516805.1. Taxonomy (GTDB): domain Archaea; phylum Thermoplasmatota; class Thermoplasmata; order Halarchaeoplasmatales; family Halarchaeoplasmataceae; genus CAYSTL01. The sequence goes on along the minus strand of CAZEXI010000011.1, from coordinate 38,142 downwards.
ATGCTGATGTATTCACAGGATTGAGTCCACTCCTTTCATACATGACTTCATCATTAAACCCTTTTGGAGATAATATATCATTGTAAACATTTTCAGGTAGGTCAAGACCGTCAGTTCTTAAAGCTCCCTCCCCATCTTCGTTCTCATAATTTGATATAGCCATAGGAAGGATCATCCTCTTTTTCCAAGAACCATGGTTAGATTGATAACTGATCATGTCCAAGAAGATTTGATCTAGAGCGTTATAGTTTTCATTATAGACTGGTATCCTCCCCACATAAATTTCAGGATTGAAGTCAACCCCGCCAGTACCATCATCATCACCATACTCACCATAATAACCATCATCATCAAGGTCCCAATCTCCAGATAGGTCTGAATAGAAATAATCCGTTGGTGATTCCTCATACGAAGTATTACCATGTCTTGGATAGCACATCATCATAGGAACATCTCCAAACGAATCTGCTGTTTCGTCTACATCATCCGGGTCTGGATTTCCTACAAGCAATGCATAGCTAATATTTTTAGATTGATAATTATTTTTCAGGTAAGTTCTGATATCGATAGCTCTCTGCTGACCGCTGTTTGATCCTCCATATTCATCTTCAGTTATTACAATTACATCGAAGCCTATATCTGAAAGATACTGTTTGTAATCACTCAAATTGTTAGAACCATTTACAATCTCATTCGTTGTAACAATAGCATAGGTTTGCTGCCCTGAGTTACTTTCATAATCATAGGTATCAGCGACTTCTTGATAATTATCAAATTTTTCTTTCTGGTCTGAAACCATTTCATAAGTCATAAAATCTTTTTCAGTTTTTTCCTTCAACCCATATTGAATATCCACTGTTGTATCTTCATTGATTATCACCTTGCCACTAACTGGGTTCCACTGTAATGGATAATAATTAAATGATACAATAGTCGCCGTCCTCATCTTATGTACTTCTATTCCCTCTACCCTTTTTTCTGGATAGAAAAAATTTCTTCTATAAATACCCGCATACCTCTCATCACTTTTAGATACCATGCCCTCAGTCACCGGTCTTTCTACGGGTTCAAAATAATAGGTGCCATCTAACCTTTCTTTATTGTTTGACTTGATATCAACGACGACGCTATCCATATCAGCTCCTCTTGGTAGAAGATAAGTATAATGTTTAACAGGTATAGACGGTTTACTCGGTCCAGTACCTTGTCCACAATTTGAAAAACGTAATGAACTTTTAAACTCTTTATCAACGGTTTCTAGTGAACCAGGGTCAAGAGAGTAAGTCAATTTTCTTTTTGCTGAATCATCACTATGGTTTTCATGAGTGAACTCATCCGTTTCACTATCATATCCAACATTAACAGTTAATAATAAAGATGTACTGCTCAATAATAAAAATGCTATAAGTATAATGGTAAATAAATAGTGTTTTTTCATCTTTCTAACCTCTTTTTCATATTATATCAAATTAGCATTACATATAATTAAGGTTTAAATTGTAAAAACTAATATGGGATTTTTTCTGTACAGACTACGTGTTTTTGTCTCTAGTAATCATTTTTAGATTTATTTAGATATACTTCGATCAATGATATGCTGATAAATAAAACTATCAAAGTAAATCCAGGTATGCTGTTATCACCATTCTTATCCTTCTTATCGACTTCAATTTTTATGGTATCACTATCTTTGTTTCCTGCATCATCTGTAACAGTCAGCTTTACCTCATAAGTTCCTGATTTGTCATAAGAATATTTTATTTCTTCTCCAGTTTTAGTATCACCGTTATCCATATCCCACTCATAGCTTACTATACCTTCGTTATCACTTGACCCTGATGCATCTAAAGTGAACTCTTCACCAACTTTGACTTCCTTATTATTTCCTGCATCAGCTTTAGGTTTTTCAGTATCATTCTTTTTTCTGGTGGTAAATGACCAAACTTCTGATTTTACTGTGCTTTCCCCATCATTGACTTCAACGTACCAGTTATAAGTGGTTTCTTCGTTCAATGCTTCCAAAGACATGGTTTCTACCCTTCCATGAAGCTTCTCAATTTGAACTCCAGTTGCTTCATATATGACCGTTTCGTCCTTTGCATCATAGAAAGTAACATTTACTTTTTCACTGTCAGGATCAGAAATATGTGCTGATAAAACAGGATACAAACTCACATCTACTGCACCATCTTCAGGTTGTGGGTCCGATGGTTTATCAGGAGCATTATTGATCTCCCCAGAATAGGGTTCCATCAAAGGATATTTATCCGAAAAACTTGAACCTTCTGCTATATATTTTGGATCTTCACCGATACCATCTTCGTTCGTATCATTTCCCATATAATCGTCCCAATAATTGCCCTCTTTTAAGGTTTCATTGTACCAGGTGTTATTCCAACATGACTCGTAAACCTGATGATCGTTTCCGATGAAACTGTTATGATAGATCTCATTTCCTTCGCTTGAATTCACTAAGGATATCCCTTTAGAATTATTTAATATATTATTTCTGTATATCTTGTTTTCATGAGATTTGGACAGATATAATCCATGATCATCACTGAATGATATATTATTTCCTTTAAACTCATTATCAAAACATTTCTCATTCAATCTGACTGCACTCTCCCAGTTTGATTTTATCAGATTCCTTTCAAACAAAGTATTACTGGTTTTAGTACAGTATACCCCATCACCTTCATTGTACAAGATCTTATTATTTCTTAGAACCGCATTTTTCACATCATTCAATAAAATACCCATACTTCTTTGATACTTATTCACTTTTCCCTCAGCCCCATGGATAAAACAATCTTTTATCACAAAATGTGATGTTGTATTGCTGATGTAAATACAGTTTCCTGCTCCTTCACCATCTATTCCGTAACCTTCTATAACGTACGGATTTTCTTCAGTTCCATCACCATTCCACCCATTTGATTCCACCTGATCCTTAAGATCATTATCTCCTTCTATAAAGATTGGTGTATGTGGGATATACTCATTATCTGCATCACCTTCATACAGGAATCCGGGTGATAAAGTAGGATCGCCGATTATTGTCATCCCATAGAACCACCATCTATTGCTTTCACCATTATCCATCCACCATTCCTTCATGGCTTCACCGATGCTACGTCCATCACGTATCGGATCATAGAAGTCATCGAACTCCTGCATGCTTCCAGGTTTTGTTGTACCTATACTTGCCAATCCGTAATCTCCTGTCAAAGCATACCATCCACAGAGGTAATTTTCAACTGAATAATTGGCTGAACCACATGTAAATATATTGGAAAACAGCGATTTCTGTCCATCTTCATATAATTCTCTTGAGGTAAAATTACCTCCACTGCCTTTAGGACCGTAGTTCAGTTTGAAAGCGTGTCTCTTCGCAGAGTGGTTAGCATGACAGTGTATCTGGATCCATTCGTACCCCTCTTGTATCCTATCCCTGTAATCACTAGCAGTGGTAGTCTCTGTATCATTAATTATCGTTAAATCAGGGTAAAGATCTTCTAAACCTCTTTTATAATCATCAGTCCAGTTCACCCAATCATCATCGACATAATGTAGAGCTTTGTGAGGGAGTCTTAACTCGCCAGTTCTATAGCTATGGACCTTTCTGAAGTAGTTCTCATAAAGCTGTACCTCATCAGTCCAATTGGTTTTCATACATATTCGTCCGAACCAAATATCAGGATTCAGCTCATTATAGCCACCTTCATGTTCTTCTAAGTATCTATCATCATCAGTATTCTTCCACGTATTATCAAGGTCCGTATAGTAAAGGTCGATTGGAAATACATCCCTATATCCATAACCAAGGTCCATCTCAAATTCTTTATAAGGAAGGTTCCCTACAAAAAAAGTTCCAACTAAATCATCGTTATTGTAACCATTCTTTAAAAATTTCCTAACCTGATTAGGTGTTGAGTACGTATTATTGTATATCTCAACATCCAAACCTTTCATAATTTCTACATCATTTTTGTATGTCTGTAATTCATCTTCTAAATGGTGATATACAGATGAATTTACCAAAACGTACATTTTTGAATCTGTATCTATGTTACTTTTGACATCTACTGTATTTAATCTAGTCGTGTCTGCTTGACCAACAACAGTTAGAAAACTTAGAAATAAAAAGAAAACAGTACATACAGCCATGATATGATCAAGTTTCATCTTAATTCCCCAATATCAAAATAAAAACTGTATGACCATTAAAATACTTTGCGGGAAATCCAATAAAAATATGCAGTAATTTTTTATATTTCAGTCCGCCATCACATCCTGTTATGAGCGATTTACATCTGATAGTTCCGATCAAAGAAGTGCCTGATATCGAAAATGTAAAATTTGATAGAGAAAAAGGGAGGATAGATAGAAGCTCTGCGGAAGCTGAACCTAATCCTTTCGATCTTAACGCATTAGAAGAAGCTGTCAGAATCAAAGAAGATATCGGCGGAAGTATCACTGCCTTAAGTATGGGTCCTTCTCAAGCTGAGGAGACCTTAAGAGAAGCCTTATCGAGAGGGGCTGATGATGCTATATTACTGAGTGATAAAAAATTCGCTGGCTCAGATACTTGGGCAACTTCTTATACTATAGCTATGGCTGTAAAGAAGATCGGAGATTACGACCTGATCTTGTGTGGTGAGAAGAGTGTGGATGGAGATACTGGTCAGGTCGGTCCGGAGATAGCTGAGATTTTGAACATACCTCATGTCGCTTTTGTTAATGAAGTTACAGAAAGAGATAAAAATAGTATAACAGTCAGATCTGAAACATGGAGCAGAAGTTATGTTAGAGAGATCGATTTTCCAGGATTGATGACAGTTACTAAGGATGTTAACGAACCTAGGCTGCCATCTTTGAGTGATAAGCTGAAAGCGAAAAAAGCAGAAATAAAAAAGTGGGGAGTTGAAGAATTGAAAGACTTTGCTGAAGAAGGAAATTATGGGGGAATCGGATCTCCAACCTCTGTTGTTGATATTGAGGTTCCAGAAGAACAAGGGAGAAAAATTAAGATCTTTGATGGAGAACCTAAGGAAGCGGTTAAAAAATTATTAACCAGTCTAGAAAAAGATGTAGGGGGTCTGTAAGATGGCTTACGGTCCTAGTGATTCATCGGGTGTATGGATCCTTGCGGAACAGGAAAAAGGAGAGATCCATCCTGTTACTTACGAACTGTTGAACAAGGCTGGAGACTTGGCAGAAGATATGAAAACTGACCTAACTGCTGTTCTTTGTACTCCTAATAAAGATAGTGCCCAAGAGTTAGTATATAGAGGAGCAGACAGGGTGATATTACTTGAGGATGAGAAATTTAATTCGCCTGATGAATCTTTTTTCAAAGATAATATAGTCAAACTGGTTGAAGATGAAAAACCTCACATCTTTTTAGTTGGAGCGACGAATTTCGGTAGGTCATTAGCTCCAAGGATAGCTGCTGCTCTAGAAACCGGTTTAACTGCTGATTGTACAGGTCTAGAAATAGATGATGGGAATTTTGTTCAGATAAGACCTGCTTTTACAGGTAATATACTCGCACATATCTCCACAGACAGATGTCCAAAGATGTCTACTGTAAGGTATAAGGAATTTGAAGAAAGTGAAAGAGATCAAAATAGAGACGGTGAGATAGTAGAAAAAGAATCTATCAGATCAGATAATGAAGGTAGAATCAAAATTCTTGAAGAGATCGTGGAGGAGAATATAAATATTCAAGATGCGGAGATAGTGTGTTCAGGTGGAAGAGGCTTGAAGGATTCTTCTGACTTTGAACTTATCGAAGAATTAGCATCTTTACTAGGTGGAAAAGTAGGATCGAGTAGACCAGTGGTGGATGAAGGATGGATAAGTCGAGATCATCAGGTAGGATACAGCGGCAATAGAGTCAAACCAAAGATATACATCGCCTGTGGAATATCCGGGGCATCTCAGCATCTAGCGGGAATGAAAGAGTCTGATATCATAATTGCTATCAATAAAGATCCTTCAGCACCTATATTCGATCATGCTGATTATGGGATCGTAGGTGATCTATACGAAGTTGTCCCTGAATTGATAAAACAGCTAAAAGAAAATTGATCATTTCACGATAGGTACCACATTATTAGCTTCTTCAACCTCAACGATGTGTGGTTTCTTCTTTTTTATCAATCTCTTAGCAGACTCTACAGCATTCTCTAAATTACCGTAAGGTTTGCAGAAACAGTTCTCTACTATATCATCATCTAATCCGCTCACTATGAATAAATCGTGATCTTCAAGAAAATGTAATATGTTGGTCGCTTTATGTCCACCGAAGGGATAATCATCGTACACTTCTTCAACAATCTCATCTGGATTATCAGATGATGACAGTAAATCATAAAATGTTCTCGGACCTATACCTTCATAGCACTCACTGACCATTACTAACACGCCTCCATCTTTACAGATGTGCTTACAGTTCTCAAAACTTTTGAATGATTGATACAGGTTTTTATTACCTGGTTCTGCAGTTCTAGCTATAACTATGTCTGCTTTTTCACTCACTTCAGTGGTGAATATCTTTTTAGACCTATCGATCAAAGATTCAAAGGTATCGAAGAAATCTCCAGCATAGATCTTGTATACATTTTTAGATGTTGAGACACTGTTGATACTCAAGATATCGCTCTCTAGATAATCTATTATCATCCCTGCTGCTTCTATAGCATCTTGATTCATCGGATTTTTCTTCAAAGATAGGGGTCTGGCTTCTTCATCTAAAGAATATTCGTGATTTGATACGATGGTATCCCAGTGACATATTCCTGGAAGCAAAGATTTTCTCCCACCAGTAAATCCAGCGAAGTAATGTGGTTCTACTGAATTGATATTGATGATCCTATCGTATCCTAGTATGTTTTTATCGATCTTAATAGGTGTATCTCTTCTGGTTTTTCCAATCTTTATGTGTTCGTTTTCTTTACACTTATGAATTATCGTTTTGGGCTCCAGTTGATCATGATACTCCCCTAAGATGTGTTTTAATCCTTCTTCAGAAGGAGGGTCGTGTGTGCCAGTAGCAACGATAATACTAACGTCTCTTTCGAAAATATCGATATCATTTTCTTCTAAATATTCGTCTAGAGTTTCTAAGAAGATAGCTGTTGGGGTGGCCCGTTTGAAATCGTTTACGATCAAAAGTAAACTGTTATCATCTATAAAATCAGCAAATGAATCGTAGCTTGAATTCAGCAAATCGTCATAATTTGATTTTATCTGCTCTTTATTTAGAGATTCGCCATTTATATTAGGACCTACCTTCTCTATATCTGACATCGATTCTCACACCCATCTTTATATTTTGATATATTTGGATTCCATCTCTTCATCCTCATTCACTACCTTCCCAGGGTTCAAGATATTATTAGGATCGAAAGATCTCTTTATATCTTCCATGAGTTTTATCATCCTAGGACTCTTGAATCTTCTCAATTCAGGTTTTTTGATCAGTCCTATACCGTGTTCACCAGTGATATCTCCGCCCATTCCGATAGCGGTTTGCAGCCATCTATCTCTTAGTTCCTTGACTTTCGTCCAATCTACATTTTCATCTGGTAACTTTCCTTCTAAGTGTACATTTCCATCTCCAGCATGTCCAAATGCATAGAAAGTTCCTTCTATACCTGATTCTTCGAAAATATCTCTAGCCTTCTTTATGAATTCAGGGATCTTCGAAGGAGGAACCACTAGATCTCCTGACCTGTGACCAGTAACATTTCCTTCTTGTATAACTTCAGCGATTCCTTCTCTTATCTTCATTATCTTTTCCATCTCTTTACGTTTAGTTGCAAGGAAGGCATCTACCGCACCTTTCTCTTCACATATTTCCATTATCTTCTGAGCTTTTTCTAAGATCTCATCCTCTTCTTCACCGGTGACGATGATCATCAATGTCGCCTCTCCTTTTTCTGTAGGCCAGGTTTCGTTTACTTTCTCTTCTCCAGATAATATAGTATCCCTTTCCAGGTATTCTATGCCAGCAGGAGTTATCCCACTTTTTATGATCCCAGGAACTGTACTTATCGCATTTTCACCTGACTCGAAAGGAACTATTATGAATCTAGATTGTTCTGAGGATGGATACAATCTTAGTATCGCTCTGGTGATTATACCTAGAGTGCCTTCACTACCTATCATCAGGTGTAGTAAAGAATATCCCGTATTATCTTTCAATAGCTTCCCACCTATATTCATAATTTCTCCATCTGGTAGTACCACTTCTAGACCTTTTACGTAATCTCTCATAACCCCATGTTTTAGTGTGGCTTCACCACCTGCATTGGCAGCTATAGTACCACCTACTTGAGAATCTTCTGTTGTAGGATGTATAGGAAGTGTCAGTCCTTTTTCTTCCACCGCATCATAGAGTTTCTCCATCGATGTGCCTGCATCTACTTCAACCATCAGGTTATCTTCATCCACTTCTATGGTTTTATTCAACCTCTCTAATGATAGACCGATACCTCCATAGACAGGTATCATACCACCCATCAAACCTGTTCTCCCGCCTATCGGGGTGACTGGTATTAGATTTTCATTGGCTAACTTCATTATCTCAGATATCTTTTTTGATGAATCCGGTTTTACGAGCACGTCAGGATATTCACCTTCAACTTCAGCTGGTGATAATTCATCGTGAGTGTAACTTTCCATCAAATCTTTATCTGTGATAACAAAATCAGAACCACATATCTTTTCTAACTCATCTATTATTTTATCATCCACTTGATTATATTCTGAATCTTTAGGCATGAATTTTCCTCCGATCTAGGTAAGATTCTGATTAGACTAATCGATCATCATTAATAAGAATTTACGGTATATCATCTCATCCTATACAAAATATATATTTTATCAAATTATTCCAAGAAACTCTTAAATATTTATTCAAAGCTATCTTAATCGGGGTTTGATTTGAGCATAATCACGTTCAATAATGCAACAAAGTTTTATGGCGATGTTAGAGGCATCGAGGATCTAAGTTTTGATGTGGAAAAAAGTGAAATCTTTGGTTTCCTAGGACCTAATGGTGCTGGAAAGACAACAACTGTCAAAACTATGGTCAAGATGATCAAGGATTATGAAGGAGAAATCGAGATATTTGGTAAGAATTTAAAAAAATGGGGGAAGGATTACTACGAGAAAATAGGGATCAGTTTTGAATACCCTGCTTTGTACTCTAAATTGGATGCAGTAGAGAACCTGGAATTCTTCAAATCATTCTACAGAGGAAACACAGAAGATGCGAGTGAACTTCTTGAATTAGTAGGGCTCGAAAAAAGCTTAAATCAGGTAGTCGGTAACTTTTCTAAAGGGATGAAAAAGAAGTTGGATATAGCTAGGGCACTGGTCAATAACCCTGATCTGATCTTTTTTGATGAGCCGATCGTAGGTTTGGATCCAGGTAGTGCTCGAAAGATAAAAGATATCATCTTAAGAAAAAAAGAAGAGGAGGATAAAACTGTATTCTTAACTACCCACAATATGACAGTTGCTGATGAACTCTGTGATAGAGTGGCTTTCATCGTTGATGGAAGTGTGAGATTAGTAGGAAACCCGAAAAAGCTTAAAGTCGAAAGGGGAGAAAAAAAGGTAAAAGTAGAATACGAAGTGAATGGAAAGGTAAAATCCTCTGAATTCTCTCTTCAGGGGATAGGTGATGATCAGGAATTCATGAACATCCTCAAGAATAACAAGATCCAGAGGATGCATACCCTAGAACCAGACTTGGAAGAAGTATTTCTAGAAGTGACTGGAGAGAGGTTGATATGAGTTTCTCAAGATTGTTTAAATTGGATTTTAAACTGTATCATAGGTACAGGATATACTACCTTATAGCGGGTATCGTGTTAGTTTACACACTTATTTTAAGACAGATCCCATCTTATCTCTCGGATACTGCTGGGACGATATTGATATTCTTCGATCCTTCATTGATCGGATTCATGTTTCTAGGTGCTTTGATTCTATTCGAAAGAAAGGATGGCTCTTTAAGTGCTCTATCCGTTACTCCAGCCTCTCTAGATTCTTACGTGTGGTCAAAAGTTCTCTCGATGACAATCCTTGCATTGATATCAGGTATTTCGATAGCAATTCTGGCATTCGGATACAGTGATAGATATATATTCATCGCGATTGGGATATTTCTAACATCCTTGGTTTACACTTTATTGGGTTTTGCATCGGTTTCTAAATACAAGAGATTGGACAGCTACTTCAGTATGGTTTTTCTAGTCATGGCTATATCCATGCTTCCACTTATTGACTTCTTTCAAATCTTCGAAAGTGATCTCTTCTACATAATCCCCAGCTATTCATCTATCGAGTTGTTATATGCAGGATTCGTCGAAACCGAGATCGAAAATATATTGTTGTATTCAGGATACCTAATAATATGGATCTTCATTTCATTCTATCTAGCTAAAAAGAGATTCTACAAGCATATAGTTACAGAGGGAGATATATGAATAAATTGTTAGCGATGTACAGATGTGATTACAAGAACATCACAAAGGATCCTATGTTGATCTATTCTATCGTGATCCTTCCCATCATCATGATAATCTTTAGACTCTTTAGAGATCAGATCCCAACAGAACAGTTGTACGCTGTGGCAGTTCTATTTACAATGGCTTTGGGACCGATAATCTTCGGTATGTTGCCTTCATTTATATTCCTAGATGAAAAAGACAGTAAGGTTTTGGACGCGATCAGCGTATTACCGATTTCACGCTCAGCTTTTATATTGTATAGGATGGTAAATGGATTCGTACTTGTCTTTGTTTATTCATTAGCAGCACCCTTCATAATGGGCTTTTCTGGTATTTCTATGAACACCCTGATATCATGTGCTTTTCTTTTGGCTTTTGAAACGCCCATAGTAGCTTTCATAATCATGACTTATGCGAATAACAAAGTTGAAGGTGTAGTTGCAGTAAAAATAATAAACGCCATATTCTTGACACCATTTCTGGCATATGTTATCTCACCGAAATGGAGTGATCTACTACTTCCAGTCCCGTCATACTGGCCGATAAAAGCCTTCATGGAATCATATCTTGGAAATGAATTCATGATGTACATATTGGTTGGAGTTGTTTATTATATTGGAATCATCTCTGTGCTTAGTTGGTTGTTTCAAAGGAAGGTCCCATGATTTTATATAATAATATCAAATAATTAAGATAAAATAACATATCGATTGCAACATTAATAAAGACAGAAAATGACAAGTTATCTACGCTTTTTTCATGATCATTCCAATTTCAGCTATCATATTCTTATCATCTATTAACGATATCACGAGTAAATGGATATTATCCAGTATATCAGTACAGAGTATCATAGAAATATCAGTAGGTGTCATGATCATATTAGCATTTCTATTCAAAAAAAGGGCGATGTATAATACAAAAAATGTTATTGTAGATAAATTAACATTTTATCATTAATTCCAGAGATATGAATCATTTTCATTAGAAAGTTATGAGCGTAAGAGAAGTGGACTCAGCGGGACGAGTTAATTTTAGCATAAAATTAACGAGCGTGAGGAACCTGTTTCTCACAGTTTTCAAATCCTGTGGTTCACTGAGGAAGTGGACCCAGCGGGATTTGAACCCGCGGCCTCCACCTTGCAAGGGTGGCGATCTTCCAACTGATCTATGGGCCCTCTATATATTAAATCCAGGCTGAACCTGTCGTTAACTCCGACATCCGTCAGCCCTTCTACAAATTACTTCAAATTTCGTGATGTTACGAGAAATACTATTCATTTAAATGTTGTGTAAAAATAAATGGTTTTTTTAGCTTTTAAGGACAATCTCTATATTTACTTCGTCAGGCACTTGAATTCTCATCAACTGTCTTAACGCTCTTTCGTCTGCATCGATGTCGATCAACCTTTTATGTACTCTCATTTCCCATCGTTCCCAAGTCTCATTGCCTTCTCCGTCAGGTGCCTTTCTACATGGAACTACCAGCTTCTTCGTAGGAAGCGGAATAGGTCCTTTCATTTCAACACCTGTTCTGTCAGATATTTTCTTTATTTGATCGCAAATCTCGTCAACACGATTTGGGCTTGTTCCGCTTAATGATATTCTTGCTTTCTGAGCCATCAATTAGACCTCACTGTAATATAATATAAAAGGGTTTTGAAGATGTTTTACATCTCCTTTTCTTCGATATCGATTACCTGACCTGCTGCAACGGTCTGACCCATATCACGGATAGCGAATCTTCCCAATTCTGAGAAGTCTTCTACACGTTCGAGAGCCAAGTTCCTTGTTGGTTTGACCTTAACTATCGCAGCATCTCCATTCTTGAGGAAGTCTGGATTCTCTTCTTCAACTTCACCAGTCTTGGAGTTCAATTTCTGCTTCAACTCTAGGAAGGTACAAGCAACCTGTGCTGTATGTGTATGGAATACAGGCGTGTATCCTTGAGTTATAACGCTTGGATGGTCAAGTACGATAATTCGTGCATCGAATGTTTCCGCAACCGTTGGTGGATGATCTGCTGGTCCTGCTACATCTCCTCTTCTGATATCGTTCTTACCTACACCACGGACGTTGAAACCAACGTTATCTCCTGGTTCGGCTTTTGGTATCTCTTCGTGATGCTGTTCTATCGATTTCACTTCACCAGATACGTTTGCTGGCATGAATGTTACCTTGTCGCCAGGTGTCATTATACCGGTTTCTACTCTACCAACTGGTACTGTACCGATACCGGTGATAGAATAAACATCCTGAATTGGTAATCTTAGTGGTTTATCTATTGGTTTCTCAGGTACGTCTAAGTTGTTTATCGCCTGTAGGAATGTATCTCCGCCCCACCAATCTAAGTCTGGGCTGTCCCTTGTTATGTTATGTCCTTGTAGAGCGCTGATTGGTATTATTTCATATTGTTCATCCCTATATCCTACTGATTTCAATAGTTTGCTTACTTCTTGATCTACTTCGTTGAACCTATCTTCACTAAACTCAGGTTTTGTAGCATCCATCTTGTTTACAGCTACGATCAGCTGATCAACACCAAGTGTTCTAGCCAAGAATGTATGTTCTCTGGTCTGAGCCATTACACCTTCTGGTGCTGCTACGACTAACACTGCAGCATCAGCCTGGCTAGTACCTGTGATCATGTTTTTAACGAAGTCACGGTGCCCTGGGGCATCTATGATTGTGAAATAAAATTTATCTGTGTCGAATCTTTGATGCATAACATCAATTGTTAGACCTCTATCCCTTTCTTCCTTCAGCTTATCCATAGCCCAGGCGAACGCGAATGTTCCTTTACCTTTCTCTTCTGCTTCTTTTTTGTACTCGTCAATCACGTGTTCCTTGAGTGCACCTGTTTCGTACAGTGTACGACCGACTAAAGTGGATTTTCCGTGATCCACGTGACCGATGAATACGAGGTTTAAATGTGGTTTATCTGCCATGTTATATCCTCCAATTGTTCATTTTGCTTCTTCTTAATAAGTTGGGTTATTTATAGTTTTATCCTTACACTAAGGTAAGGTAATTATAACTAATGAATACATACATAAATAATTATCACATCATTTCAGCTCTAAAAGGGGTATTATGAGGTTAAAGATTAGAAAAGCAGAAAAAGAAGATATTCCTAAACTAGCAGACTTATGGTACAAACTTGCATCCATGCATGAATATATAATGGAAGGTTATGAGTTATCCGATAATCCAAAAAAAGCATGGATCGATTTTTTAAGTGATAATATTGACAAAAGCAGCATGGTCACCCTCATTGCAGAAGATGATAAATCTATCGCGGGATTTGTAACTGTCGTGATAAGAGAAAGACCAAAGATATTCAAGAATACTAGAGTCGGTATGATCCTTGACCTTATAGTAGAAGAAAACAAAAGAGAACAAGGGATCGGGTCTGCACTCGTAAATAGAGCAGAGAAATGGATCAAGAATAAAGATGTTTCAGTAGGAGTGATAACCGTGGCCCCAGAGAATTCAAATGCTGTTGATTTTTGGGAAAAAAGAGGATACAACACTTACTTATTGAAGAAAAGGAAAGATCTGTAATTATTCAAAAATGGAAACTACATCCTTTACATCTTTTCTAAATTCCTCATCTCTATTGACCCTCAGCATCAGCATTATTATCTCAAATACGTGGAATGCATAAGAATTGAAATTCATATCGCCAGAATTCTCTTCTAAAAAATCTACAGTTTCATTACTCAGGTTTACCATAAATTCTGTCAGTTTCTTGATATTTTCTTCTGTATAAATTCCCTCATACCCTCCTTTTTCCAGCAGTTCAAGACACATCTCTAAACTATCCTTTCTCAGTTCATAATTCATCTCATCTTTAGTGATATCATCAGCATCTGGCATCAATATGAAAGTTTCAGAGGTTCTTCGATAGACCATCTCTGGAAAATTTTTATCGGTTTTTTCACCACAAATCTCTACAAAACCAGCCTTCTCTAATTTTTTCATGTGTCTGTAAATAGTAGAATGATCCTTATCCATAATCTCAGATATCTGAGCAATAGTCATCTCGTGTCCTTGTAACAACTGAACGATCTCTCTTCTAGTATCCTCCTGAACAATCTTTATTTTTGAAGGATCTTTAAATATTTTCATTATGTTTCAATGAAGAATACTTCAATAGGCTGTATTTATAACTTACACTTCTTAATCAAAATACATTTTAAAATATTGGGAGATCTTTTGTTTTTCAGAAATGTTTGTAACCGCCTTCCAAAGATTTTTTCTCACCATTCAAAAGATATCTTCCTTCTTTAGTTATTTTTCCTACGACTATTGGTTTTGTATCCTTAATCTTATCAAATCTATCTTCAGGGATTGTAAATACTAGTTCAAAATCTTCACCACCTGATAATGCCCAAAACATCGGATCCTTGTCCAATAATTTCCCAGCCTGTCTTGTCTTCTTAGATATCGGAACCTTGTTCTTTTCTACTTCCGCTCCAACATTACTTTCATCACATATATGATTCACTTCAGAGGCCAAACCATCGCTTACATCGATCATCGCATTTACATAAGGTGCTAATTCTCTTCCTATATCCAACCTGCAGTCAGGCTGAAGATGAAAATCTGTATATCCCTGTTTACCGGCCCTCAATATATCAAGACCGGCCCAGCTTTTTCCCAGATCACCTGTTACACAAATTAGGTCACCAACTTCTGCATCACCTCTAAAGCAGATATTATCTTTTTCTACCGTTCCTAACAATGTGATATTGATCACGAGCAGGTCTCCATGAGTTGTATCGCCGCCGATGATACTAAAATCATACTTCTCAGACGCATCGATCATACCTTTAAAGATACTATCCACATATTCATAATCTATATCGTCTGGTAGAGCAATAGAGACCAGACACCATTCGGGATAACCGCCCATAGCCACTATATCAGACACATTCGCTATCATAGATTTCCAGCCGATCTGCCAGGGGGTATGCCAATCTCTATTGAAGTGATCTCCAGATACAAGCATATCTGTTGTTAGTAGGGTGTAATCTTCACCTTCTTCTAAAACAGCACAATCATCTCCTATCCCTTTTACTAAACCCTCTCTTTTTTTTACTCTTCCTGCTATCCTTTCGATCAGCCCAAACTCACCTACATCACTTATATCAGTCATCTAAACACCTTTTTTAGCCTTTGAAAATTTTTGCTCGAACTTTTTGATCCTATTTTTAAAGCTATCTCTTTGAGTTACACTTGATATAGCACATATCATGTCCAACTCAGTAGCCAATTCCTCTAAATCAGATTCTTCTATCCCACCGATAGCAGTGGTCGGTACTTCAACCTTAGAAGCGATTTCTAATACTTTTTCAATACCTAGTTCATCAGAGGTATCCCTCTTGGTATCAGTTGTATGGACTGGACCTATCCCTATATAATCTGCGATCCTTTCAGCTTCTAAGGCCTGCTGTAGATCATGAGTAGAAACACCGATGACAATGTTTTCATCAACGATTTCTTTTACAACTTCTGGTGGTAAATCATCTTGACCTAAATGAACTCCATCTGCTCTAACAGATATGGCAATATCAGGCCTGTCGTTAACGATAAATAAAACATCTTCTGGTACTATCTCTCTTATCTTCAAACAGTCTTCGTACATCATCTTATCAGAAATGTTCTTGGCCCTATACTGAACCATCCTCACCCCATTTTCTACCGCTAGCCTCACCTGCTCTGAAGGAGTTAATTCTAACTTATCATCTGTTATATAGTAATAATTAACTTCTTTCAATATGTTCTTTCTATCCATTCATGCAACTATAAGACGCTCTTTTAAAAAATATTTCGTAAAGGCGACCGATTTAAAATTTAGATTTGACCTTGAAAAGCTCATCCTCGGTCACTTCTTTTACTTTCTTTCCATCATAAATGGTTTTACCAGAACCAGACTTGACTCTTCCTATTACTTTACCTTCTTCCAACTCTTCATCAGGAGGAATCGTTGCCAGTAGAGATCCTGAAGATATCAATTTCTTTTGATCTATATTTAATATGTCACAAATTTCTATGGTTTCAGGCCTAAATGAAATCTTACCATCAATAACAAAATCATTTCCTGAACACCTAGCCATCTCGTAAATTCCCTGTAAAATCCCACCTTCAGTAGGATCATGCATCGAAGTTGCTAATTTACTCACCTTTAAAGCTTCATCAACAACCGATATCTCTCTGTTCCATCCCTTGACTTCCTCTATAATCTCCTTATCAAGTCCTCTTTTCACTAACTCTTCTTCAAAATCGGAGACCAGTATCCAGGACCCTTCTATTGCAGCATCATTTATTTGAACTATCTTGTCACCAGGATTAGAGCCTTTAGTAAAGACCGGTTCTTCGGTTACACCCATCATAGCAGTGGTGATCAGTGGTCTATCGATTCCTGAAACTGTTTCTGTATGACCTCCAATCAATGTAACTTCGAGTTCATCTGCTGCAGTATACAGATCCTTGATTATTTTTTCAACTTCTTTTTCATCAAATTTTTCAGGTATCTGTAAACAGGGCATCGCCCATCTCGGTTCAGCTCCAGTGACTGCCACATCATTTGCTGAGATATTGATCGATAACCAACCAATATTTTTTACCGCTCCGGAGATAGGATCTGGATGTGCTACTAAATATTCATCTTTAAATCTCAAAACAGCCGCATCTTCACCATAACTTGGTCCAACAACCACCCTTTCATCATCAATTTCTCTATCAAAGAAAAGATGTGACATCAAGGTTTGGTCCAATTTTGGCATTATATCACATCGTGATTGGAATGTTCTCCATCTCTTTCTGAACCCTTTCTGCCATGGAATTTGCACCGCTTCCAGAGAAGGATAGAATAGCTTTTCTATAATTCTTAGCTACTCCTTCTTTGTTTTCTACTTTCTCCTGAAGCTTAGCCATGGAGAAGTATGTAAGGCCAAGATAATATGAAGAGCCTAATTTTTGGTAAATAGTTATAGCCTTATTCAGATTATTCTCAGCTTTTTCTTTGTTTCCCATATTCATGTAAGCTTTACCAAGTAATGTATGAGAATATCCCAACTCTTCTTCTTTATCTAATTCTGATAATATCTCGTTAGATTCTTCAGCACTTTTTACGGCTTTTTGATATTCTCCGCTATCGATGTAACATTCTGCAAGCGTCAGTAAAGCAGACGCTTTGATGTGCTCGTATCCAAATCGTTCTGATATCTCTATCGCTTCATTTAAGAACTGTTCAGCATCTTTTAGTTCTCGCATTACCTTAAAAAGCGCTCCTATCTCTCTCAAACCACCAACTCTTTGATAGGTTTCGTCTATATTATTCCAATACTCCAGACCATCCTGGAAATATTTTAACGCTCTTTTCCAATTGCCGTTACCTTTTTCTAACTTAGCTAATATAAGATAAGCCGATGTTAAATACGAATATTCGTTCTGATCCTTAAGCTGATCGATAGCTTTTAAAAGGTACTCCTGTGCGTCATCATAGTGACTTATTTTACTGTATATCTCACCCATTCTAAGATCAGCGATACCTAAAAATTCTTTTCTTTCATCTGCAGCGAGGCCCTCAACCATACCTTCTGTATTTTGATAATGTTCTAAGGCCTCTTCATAGTTTTCCTCATTCTCTTTGACCATGGCGATACCGTGATTAGCTTTTGTCTTGATCGATGGATCGATATCATCTAGATCCATCACTTTTTCATAACAGTCAACAGCTTTTGCGTTTTCTCCAATAACACGGAATGCTTCACCTTCATAAAACCTTATATCTACATTCGGTTCACCATAGCTCTCCAATTCTTTGATATTATCTATTATACCCAGCAGAGAAGAGCTATATCCACTTGAAATCAGCAGCGAGGCATATTTATTAAGAACTTCAGTAAACCATTCTATATCCGTGACCTTAGTTACATGGTACATCTCTTCGATGATCTTCCTTTCTTTTTTAGAGGGGATCCTTGAATAATATCCTGCAGCCAGCTCATGACCAGATATTCTAGTATCATATGACATCCTATTATACACAAAATACTTTATTATATCATGTAAGATAGGTTTACCTTCTACTGTTTGATCAAGTAGAGGAGTGTCCATAAGATTGTTCAAAAGAGTACTATTCACGTTCTTCAGCTTACAGACTTCCTTTTTCTCAATCGGTTCTCTAAATAAAGATATGTACTCTAAAGCAACGTATTCCTCAGGAGTGAGATTTCTATCTAGGATCTTTTTTAGCATCTTCTCTCTATCATTATCATATATCCCATAATGATTCTTTAGAGAATCAAACAAGTTATCAGGATTCTTGCTAAAACCAATTTTCATATCCCTGAAGGGATAATTGATTTGATCTGATATAGGCTCTTCTTCCTGTGAGAAAACAATCTTTATATTATTATCTGGAAGAATTTTTTCAATGATGCTGTTGATATATATTTCTAATTCTTCGTTCTCATGCACGTCATCGATAACAAACAATGAAGGATATGACTTTATATCCTTTTTTAAGTCAGCGACTGCCTGACTTTTCTC
Organism: uncultured Thermoplasmata archaeon; assembly: GCA_964516805.1. Lineage (GTDB taxonomy): Archaea > Thermoplasmatota > Thermoplasmata > Halarchaeoplasmatales > Halarchaeoplasmataceae > CAYSTL01. The sequence continues at coordinate 19,048 of CAZEXI010000011.1, read as the reverse complement.
AACCACTTCTTGAGCTTCGATATAAGATGATAATCTGTGTTCACCGATCTTCTCTAGAAAAGAAGACAAGTCTTTCCAGAAATAAATTTCAGAAAACCATTCTTTAACCTTAAAATAGAAAACATTTGTATTTTCTTTAACCTCATCGATGAACTTACTCAAAAATTTTGTTTTTCCAGCGCCTTCTTCACCATAGATAAAGAATATATCTTCTTCAGATTCATACCAATCCATGATTTGGTTAAAATTTATAGGTTCTTCTTCAGGAGGTTCTAATAACTCTTCTCCATGATAATGATATGATTTTTTATCTCTCTCTAGATCATGTTCAAAAACACCATCTTCAGACTCTTTCAGTATATCGATAACTGACATATTAGTGTGAAAATAAGTGTTTATCTCTCCTATCTTTATCTCTCTTTGTTCTCCTTCAACATTGACTTTTACAGATGTATTTTTCATTTCTTTCTTTATCTTTTCTGCTTTTTCAACACCGTCTTCAGTTAGATAATATGCTTTTCTCTTCTGCTTCTTTCCCTTTATCCTGTGTGTTTCATCATAAAGTAAACCTTCTTTGACTAAATTTCTGACAGCATAAGAAACAGTATTTTGCCTTAGGCCAACACTTTCTGCTATACCTTCTTGAGTTATTTCAACTGGTTGAGTGTAGGTATTTTCTATACCATAATAGCTTAAAACATGAACTAAAACCTTGTCCTTCGCTGTGAAATTTTTAACCATGGTAAATCATATTACATCGGGGTGATATATGAAACTTTTTGATATATGAACACAGTATTTATGTATAACTAGATTGTAATATGTAGGTTCGAGTATTTAAAAAACGAAAGACGATTTTTCTTTATTTTTTTTAAAATAATTTACGTCACTGCTTTCTATGTAGACACCAGTTCTTCCTGCATCATATTTTCTACCTTTTTCGCCATCTGATCAGCACCACTACCAGAGAAAGAAAGGATCGCTTTTCTATAGTTCTCTGCAGCTGCGTTTTCGTTGTTTTTAAGTTCTTGTAATTTGGCATTGGATATATAGACAAGTCCTAGATGATACGATGCTCCAATATTCTGGTAAATCGATATAGACCTACCAAGATAATCCTCAGCTTGATCGTACTGATCCAGTTCCATATAAGCCCTTCCAAGGATCGCATTGGCAAAGGCCAATTCTTCCTTATTCTCTATTCTATCCAGTATATCTCTTGCTTCATGAGCTGTCTTCACTGCACTACCAAAATCTTCATTCTCCATCTGACACTCAGCCAATGATAGAAGGGCGGATGACTTTATTTTCCAATAACCGAACGTATCAGATGCTTCGATAGCTTCATTTAGATACTCCTGGGCATTATTCAATTCTCTTAAAATCTTATACAGTGCACCTATCCTCTCCAACCCTTCAATCCTGTTGTATTTCTCATCGATCTGACTCCAATAGTTTAAACCCATCTTGAACGGTTCTAGAGCTTTGGCTAGCTCCCCTTTTTCCTTTTCTATCCTCGCTAAAATAAAGTAAGAAGAAGACAGTAAATTGTGATCTTCTTCTTTAAGCAGTATATCTATAGCATCCTGTAGATACTTTTTAGCTCTTTTATATTCCTCTTTCTTCCCCCATATCTCACCTAAACGTACATAAGATATACCGAGAAGGTCTCGTCGCTCCTCATAATCATCCAAATCAGTTATCATCGAAACAGTGCTTTCATATTGTTCTATAGCCTCGTTAAAGTTCTCTTTGGTTTCTTTAATAGAACCCAATTTCAGATGTGCTTTAGCTTTCAATATCTTTTTTTCCGATCCGTCGATTATATGTTCAAAGAGCTTTTCTGAGGTTTCGTAGTTACTCATCAATCTACTGGTCTCAGCTTCAAAATAATCGATCACATAATTTTCTTCGAAAAATTCAAAGAATCTAGCAGACCTGATCAACATGAATAGAGGTCTGCTGTAACCCTCTTCAATTATGTCTGGACCATGTTGCTCTAATGTCTTTATAAAACGTTCATTGTCAGTTGTATTCAAAATATGATATAACTCTTCTATTTTCGTAATAGCGTTCTTACCTTTTCTACGGGAGTAATAGTCTGCAGCCATATTATGGAAGGCTTCTTTATTATAATCAGACATCATTGATACAGTTTTTTTCCTTATGATCTCTGGAACAAAAAGCTTCTTTTCATGTGTTTTCTTGATCAAAGGAGTATTCAGTAAATTTGTCAATAAACAATTATTTATTGGTTCTAGATTACGTATCTCCTCTTTGATTATATCTTCTCTAAATATCGATACATACCCTAATGCCAAAAATTCCTCAACAGTTATCTTTTTGTTAAATACTTCCTCCAGTATCTCCTCTCTGTCGCCATCGATCAAGTAAAAAGTTTTAAGGTTCTGTATGATATCTCTTTTAGATCTTTCTTCAGTCAATATAAATTCTGTTGGTTCCATATCATCTGGAAAATCCAGGTTATAACCTTTATCAAGGGAAATCATCATCCTAACATCTTCACTATCTTTGATGTAGTTCAAAGACGTTCTAAGGAAACGCCAAAGACCTGGATTACTGTGCATGGCCTCAAAAATCAATAGAACTTCAGAATCTTGTAAGTCTCTTTTTATGTTCTCATGAGCCTCGGGTTCTTTAATAAAATCTGTAGCTTTCAAATAAGAGGATAGTCTATGTTTACCTATATTTTCAAGAAAATCAGCCAGGTCTTTTAAAAGATACTCCGATGTCTGCCAGTATTTGATTCTATAATAAAATACATTCACATCTTCAGTACGTTCTTCGGTGAATGCACTTATGTAATCATTTTTCCCTATACCTTTTCTTCCTTTGAACAATAATATTTGATCTTCAGATCTCCACCAATTTCTTAACTGCTTGGGGACTTCTATCGATTCGTCTTCAAAATCATATAACTTGTCAACATGGCTGTAATGTGGATTCTTCTCTTCTTCCAGATCCATCTTTAATCGACCGCTCTCAACATTTTTTACAAGGTCTAGGATGTGTATGTTAGTATCAAAATATGCATTAATGTCTCCTAATTTCATCTCCTTCTCTTTCTCATCCAATTCTACTTTTACTGTTGCATTGGACATCTCTCTTTTTATCTCTTCAGCTTTTTCAGCCCCTTTTTCTGTTAAGAAATATGCCTTTCTCCTCTGTTTCTTTCCTTCTATCCTGTGAGACTCTTCTATCAAAAGATCGTTATCTACCATTTTTCTCAAAGAGTAAGATAATGTGTTCTGTTTTAGATTCAATTTATTGGCAAGACCTCCCTGTGTTACTTCTACGGGCTGAGTAAATTTTTCTTGATTTCCAAAATAATCCAGCAGTTGAACAAGCACTTTATCTTTAGATTTAAAGTTACGAGCCATGGATAATAGTCTTTATGTTTGGACCTCATATAAGAAAATTTTTATTGCGAATCAAAATCTTCATGAAAATTGTAAATGTTCTGGTAAAATTTATTTATCAAATGATCCTTTGATTCAATCGATATATTGAAGAAAAAAGCAAACCAGTTAGCAGATAAACTCTTATCCCATGATAAAATCAAGGTCATCTCTCATATAGATGCTGATGGAATAACATCAGGTAGTATAGCATATAAAGCCCTGACTAGAAGAGGTAAAGAAGTAGATATAGAGTTTATCAAACAATTAGAAAAAAGTAATATCAAAAAAATAAAAGAAGAAGATCCTGAACTGGTTTGGTTCACAGACCTAGGTAGCGGTCAGATACCATTTTTGAATGGTCTAAACTGTGTGATAACAGATCATCACGAACCTGCAGGAGATGTCGAAGACCTTCCTATGAAAGATAGAGGCAACATCCTCAACTATTCTAGATCTAATTCTAATATACTAGAATTAAATCCACATAGGTACGATATCGATGGTGCTAACGAATTATGTGGAGCAGGAACCACTTATCTAGTGGCTAAAGAACTTGCTCAACACGAGAAAGAGAATGTAGACCTGACAAAATTGGCAGTTATAGGCGCTGTAGGTGACCTACAGGCTACAAAAGAAGGAAAATTGATCGGGGTTAATAGAGAGATACTCAAAGAAGGTTTATCAGAAGGCATAATTGAAAGAAAGATAGATACTCTCATGTACGGAGTAGAAAGCCGTCCTATATCTAAAGTTCTGGAATATGCGAGTGATCCAATTTTACCTGGCCTGACAGGCGATAACTCTGCCTGCGTAAATTTTCTGGTTGAAAATGATATACCGATAAAGGAAGACGGTGAATGGAGGAAATGGTTTGAGCTTGAAAAAAATGAAAAAAGAAAGATCCTTTCCAATCTTGCAAAAAGGATGCTGAGTAGGGGATATCCACCTTCATATATCGATGAATTGATAGGAGAAGTATACACATTCTCAGAAGAGAAAAAAGGGACCATGCTTCATGAAGCAAAAGAATTCTCTACACTATTAAATTCATGTGGAAGATACGGCAAAGGTAAGATCGGACTGGAGGTATGTTTGGGGGACAGGGACGAATATCTTGAAAAGGCAAAAAACCTTCTTAAAGGACATCAGAAGGTCTTGGTAGACTGCATGAAATACGTTGATTCAATAGGTGTAACTGAAAGCGAACATATACAATATTTCCATGGAGAAGATAAGGTTCCAGATACCGTTGTAGGGACTGTTGCAGGCATGGTGCTTGGTTCTGGCGATGTTGATAGAAGTATGCCTATAATCGCCTTTGCAGATTCAGAAGAAAAAGGCACTAAGGTATCATCAAGAGGTACCAAAAGGTTAGTAGAAAAAGGACTAGACCTTTCAGAGATAATGTCAAAGTGTTCTAAAGATGTAGGGGGGGAAGGTGGTGGACATGATATCGCAGCAGGAGCGTATATACCAGAGAACAAGGAAGATGAATTCATCTCCAAAGTTGAGGATATGGTCCAGAAGCAGTTGAAATAGAATAATTTGTATGCACTTATTCAAATTTGCTCAAGAATCAGTTATATATATAAACCTCAACACACATATAAAAAAGATAGGAGTCGAAATATTGTATTTTGACCAAAATAAATCCGATCTAAATTGAATAAATAGGTGAAACTCTTGGACAATTCACTGGATGAAGAGGAACTCGAATTCCTAAATTCTATAGTGAACGATGATATGGATGAGATTGACTTAAAGATTTATCAAATTCTTAGAGATGATGGTAGAGCTACGGATACAGAAATAGCGGATAAATTAGATAAATCTATAACCACAGTAAGAAGGAGAAGGTCCAAACTTGAAGAGAACGGCTATATTTATATCATGGCGCTGCTTTTTTTCTACAATACAAATGTGGCTTATGCAGATGTGATCGTAAATATCAATCCAAATATCTCTATCGAAAAACTAAATGATTTCATCGATGAATCTATAGATAATATCAGAATATATGAAGTAACAAGATACGTTGGAAAGAAAGCTATGCTTCTACGATTCTTCGAAGAGGATATGGAAAGCATCACCAATCATATCAATAATTTTCTGATGGGAAGAGAATTGATCTCTGATTTTGACATCCTACCAGCTATAGGCTCACCCAAAGCATGGTATAGAAGTACTGACAGAGAATGAAATCTTTCATGACCTTTTCATGAGTATGTCCATAAAATTAACTAAGTGCTTGGATAACGATGGATTTTCTGTATAACCACAAGCCTCAAAACCAGGAGATGCTAACAAAGCCCTTTTACCATCACTGATCATGTCAGTCGCTATCAACCTGTCTCTTCTTTCAACATCAGCTCCATCAATCACTCTTTCTCCTGGAGAAGTGATGATCGTCATATCTACGTCTCTTTTTTTAGCTGAACTGAATTCTCCTTCAAGATTTTGTAAGATCTCTGAGAATCTAGGCGATGATATAACTATATCCTCCTGTGTCTTTTTCAAGATCTCACCAATCTTGTCCAAAACCTTACTTTTTCCATTGATGGTATAGATCAGCTGAGGTTCTCCTTTTTCAGAGAGTACTTCATAGATGGTGTTCAACCTACCAAATATATCATCTATCTCCCTTGAAAGTCTACTTTTCACCTCTAAAGGTTCTGCTGGTCTGTACACTCTTGGCCTTCCTTCTGTAATAACTACATAGCCAATATCATGCAACGAGTCCAATGCTTTATATACTGAAGTTCTGGGTAGACCTGAAGTGGAAGCTATTGTATCTGCATCCGCTACACCATGAGCCACCAAAGCAGTATATGTCCTGGCCTGATATTCAGTAAAACCGAAGTTTTGAAGTCCATCGACTATATGATCGTATTCATCCTTTAGTTCGTCGAAATCCGGTGTCTCTTCCATAGTTATTAGTTCTAATCGCTACAAAATATTTAAGTGTTCGTTTATCTACACATTAAGAGATAATATGGTAATTAAGGAGTCCTCATTAGAAAAGGGTCTACCTAAATCAACTAAATCATTATGCCCTGAATGTCAAAAAATTATTGATGCAAAAGTCATAGAAAGGGATGGAAAGGCTGTGATGATTAAGGAATGCCCAGAACATGGTAAATTTGAAAGTATATATTGGTCAGACGCTGAGATGTTTAAGGAAGCAGAAAAATGGGCCTACGATGGAGTAGGTGTCGATAATCCATTGATCGAGAACGCAGATTCATGTCCGGATAATTGTGGATTGTGTAACCTGCACAAAAGTCACACATGTCTGGCAAATATCGATTTAACTAACAGATGTAACATGAGCTGTCCGATCTGCTTCGCTCACGCTGGTGAAGCTGGTTACGTTTACGAGCCTGATTTGGATCAAGTAAAAGATATGCTGAGAAATCTGAGGAAAGAAAAACCGGTACCCACCCCTGCGATACAATTCTCGGGCGGAGAACCGACTGTTTATCCTAAATTCTTCGAAGCTATCGAGGCAGCATCGGAGATGGGATTTTCTCAGATTCAGGTGGCGACAAACGGTATCAAGTTAGCGAATGACGAAGATTATGCTCAGAAATGCGTGGATGCCGGTCTTCATACGGTTTATTTACAGTTCGATGGACTGAAAGAAGAGAACTACATACAGGCAAGAGGAAGACCTATGCTGGATGTGAAGAAAAAAGTAATAGAGAACTGCAGAAAGACAGAACCAAGACCTCTTGCTACAGTTTTGGTCCCCACTATACTAAAAGGCGTGAACGATGATCAGGTAGGAGAAATCCTTAAGTTTGCTATTGAAAACCACGACGTGATCAGAGGAGTGAACTATCAACCCGTAGCATTTACTGGGAGGATATCTAAAGAAAAAAGAAGAGAGCAAAGGTACACGTTACCAGATATGGCTAAAGGTCTTGAAGAACAGACTGATTTCCTCTCAAAAGATGACTTCTATCCAGTTCCTTTCGTTACACCGATATCACAACTAGTATCAGTTGTTAAAAATGAACCTCAGGTAGCTTTCACATCACATCCTCACTGTGGATTAGCATCTTATGTGGTGATAAGTGATGATGGCAAAGTCACTCCTATAACAGATTATGTAGACGTTGAAGGATTGATGAAAGAAGCTGAAAACAAATCAGAAGAATGGAATTCCTTCTTCACTAAATCTGCAATCAAGTTGGGCAGTAAGTTAAAGACAAAGGAAGGAAAGAGAAAAAGCATGATAAAGAACTTCCAGAAATACTTTGGTGAATATCTGAAAGACGAAGAGCTACCAGGTGGTTTGACCATAGGTGAGATCATGCAGGATATGCTTGAAAGAGGAGATAAAAAATCAGTAGGCGAGTTCGCCTGGAGAACCATGTTCATCGGAGGTATGCACTTCCAGGATAACTACAATTATGATGTAGAGAGAGTTAAAAGATGTGTTATTCATTACGCTACTCCAGACGGTAGGATAATACCGTTCTGTGCTTACAATGGTGGACCTACTTACAGAGATGAAGTTGAAAAGAAATTCTCAGTACCTCTGGACGAGTGGAGGGAAAACGAATGAAACCGGAAGTAAATTATGATAAATGTATGCACTGTGGAGCTTGTGTAGGGACTTGTCCAGCTAACGCCATATTTCTGAAAGAAACGATATTAGAGATCAGTGATGATTGTACTGAATGTGGGCTGTGCGTAGATATATGTCCTATACAGGCCTTAGATATGGGGTGAAAAAAATGGGACGTATCTCATTTGCAGATATAGAAGACGGTGATGTGTTGGAATACGATGTTGTAGTAGTCGGGGGAGGACCAGTCGGAAATACAGTCGCTAGATTCGCTGCAAAAAACGGAGTAGAAAAAGTACTAGTGATAGAGAAAAGACAAGAGATCGGTTCCCCGGTTAGATGTGCTGAAGGCATATCTGTTTCCTGGATGGATGATCTAGAAGTTGAAGACATCGATAACTTTACAGCCAGGAAACTGAAAGGAGCTAAGATTTACTCCCCAGCAGGTAATAAATTCACATTAGGTGCAGAGATGGCCGGTGATGAAGTTGGTATAGTTGTTGAAAGAGACATATTTGACAAAGAAATGGCTGTTCTCGCAGGAAAAGAAGGCGCAGATTTCATGGTAAAAACATCAGTTACAGATGTTATCAAAGATGACGGAAAAATAGTCGGCGTTAAAGCGGAAAGGATGGGAAAAGAATTCGAAGTTCACTCAAAACTCGTCGTAGGTGCAGATGGTTTCGAATCTCAGGTTGGACGATGGGCAGGCATGTACGGTTCCGTTAATCCAAAGGATATAATGAGCTGCTTCCAGTACAGGATGACCAATATAGACAAGGATCCTGATTATACTCATTTCTATATGGGCAGCTGTGCACCTGGTGGATATGTTTGGGTGTTCCCCAAAGACGAAAAAACAGCTAATGTAGGTATCGGTCTTCAAGCATCCAGATTGGATAGTAGTAAATCCCCTAAAGACTATCTTGACGAGTTCATAGAAAATGACGAAGACCTACTTCAGGGCCAATGTGTAGATATGGTAGCCGGTGCTGTAGAGGTATCATCTCCGATGGAAAAAACAGTGATGGATGGATTTATGCTGGCAGGTGATGCTGCTAGAGTAGTCGATCCTATAACAGGTGGAGGTATATCTAATGGACTCAAACAGGCTAAAGTAGCTGGTGAAGTAGCTGCTGAAGCGATCGAGGAAGGAAAATTTGATGAAGAATTCTTGAAAAGGTACGATGAAAGATGGAAAGATATACTGGAAAACAAGCTGTGGCGTAATTACATGGCAAAAGAGACAGCTATCGAATTAGATGATGAAGTGTTCGATAAAGTCATCGATGCATTATCCGAGATGGATCTTGAAGGACTGAGCGTCGGAACCATATTAAAAGGTGTAGAAAAGAAATACCCAGAGCTTGTGGAGGAATTTCAAGACCTTATATGAACCGAGTTAGAGGTTTCATCTGCCACGGTAAAAAAGATAGATGCTTAACCCTCTTCGGATACAGGTTTCCTATATGCAGTAGGTGTACAGGATTTTATTCCGGTATCGGAGTAGGATTCCTTTTATATTTTTTATTTTTTGATTTTAGTGCTGAATTACTTTTTATTTTTTCTATCATTAGTTTATTGCCTTTGTTTATAGACGGCGCTTTACAGGAATTGACGGGATATGAGAGTACTAACGTTAGAAGACTTTTTACGGGACTGATCTGTGGTCTATTTATCGGTATGGACCTGGCCTGGATATTGTTTTTTAGTTGATCTTGATGATATGCGAAAAAATTTTTACAATGAATATAATATAAGTTCAGATGAGTATCATCAAAGTAGAGGACGTTAAGAAAAGGTACGGAGAGAATTATGCACTTAGAGGGTTAGATTTAGAAATCAAAAAAGGTGAGATATACGGGTTTTTGGGACCTAATGGTGCTGGTAAATCTACTGCGATAAAAACGATCTTAGGACTTGTAAAACCTGATGACGGCAGCATTGAAGTAGATGGAAAAGACGCATCAGAGGGAAATATAGAAGTTAGAAAGTCCATCGGTTATCTACCTGAAAAGATAGAGATGTACAGCGGCTTGACAGTCCAAGAAAATCTAAAATTTTTGTGTGAATTAAAAGGATGTCCAGAAGAAGATATAGATGCTTTATTGAGAGAGTTCAAGATGAAGGGCTGGAGAGATAAAAAAATAAAATCTCTTTCTAAAGGTATGCTGCAAAGAATAGGTTTTCTTCAGACTATGATAGGAGATCCTGAGATATACATTTTAGATGAACCTACCAGCGGTCTGGACCCAAAAGTTCGAAAATGGGTAAAAGAAAAAATTCTAGATCTAAAAGATATGGGTAAAACAATTTTCATTTCTAGCCATGTTCTATCAGAGGTTCAAGAATTGTGTGATAGAGTGGGTTTCATAAAAGAGGGGAAAAAAATTGCTGAAGGGGACGTAGAAACATTTTTCAAAGATCTTGAGATGTTTCCTAAACTCGAATTGAAACTGGAAGATGCTAGGAAGGCTTTCAAAATCATCGAAGATTTAGATTATATTGAAAGACCAAGATTGGTAGAGGGACAATTAACTCTGTATTGTAAAGAAGAACGAAAAATGGATGTAATAAAATCACTTCTGAACGAAGGTTTTGAAATCGATGATTTCAGTGTAAAAAAGCCAGACCTTGAAGAAGTATTCGTAAGACTTACGGAGGGACGATGATGTCAGGGATGTTGAAAAGGATATTTACCGTTGCAAAGAAGGAATTTAAATCTAATATCAAAAATAAATGGATTATCTTATTGGTATTGATATTCCTTTCATTGACAGTGCTAGTCTCTTTTTACGGTTCCTCTAAAGGCGAAGATGAGTGGAGAAATCTAGAACAGACTATCCTGTGGATGAGTACTTACATGGAATATATAATCCCCATATTTGGTCTTATTTTGGGTTATGGTTCCATTGTTAGGGAAAAGGAAAAAGGTTCACTGCAGCTCATATTATCGTATCCTGTTGAACGAGGTGAAGTTCTATCTGGAAAATTTTTAGGTCTATGGGCAGTTTTTACGATATCTGTTTCTTCTGGATTGACATTAGGTGGTTTGATAATAGGATCGAAGGTTACATTCCTTTATTGGGGAGACTATTATCTTTTCATATTAGCTTCTGTAATACTTGGAGGTGTTTACATATCCATAGCTATGATGCTTTCTATCATCTGCGAAGACAGTATGTCTGCCATGAGCTCATCCGTGTTTGTTTTATTTCTTTTTAGTTTTCTCTGGCTTGGTATGATGTACGCATTGGCTGAAGCAACTTTCGGATGGAGCATGATGGAATCTGGAACTCCACCCAAGTGGTATTTTGGTCTCCAACTTCTTAACCCGACTTTGATCTGGTTCACGTTGCTCGCTCTGAACATACCGCCTTTTAGAGCATGGGCGTTGGAGTTTGGCGGTAACGAACCTGCAGGAACTCCTACATTCTACGATACGTGGGTAATGATAGGCATTCTTCTTATCTGGATAGCTGTTCCATTGTTGGTCGGAGAGTACATCTTTAGACGTAAAGACATCGATTGAAAAAATTAATGTATCATATTACTATTCTAGTACCCATGCTTCGAAATACTGCCAAAAAGATCAGAGAAACGATGTTCGACGAACTTGGTGACCAGGGTGAAAAGATACTCGAAAAGGAGTGTAACGCTATTGGAAAGAATTTAGAGGAGATGGATAACGGCGAAATTAATGAACTCATGGACAGGATTCAGGAAGACGTTAGATATTTCAGAGGTGTCGATAAAGCAAAAGAGATCAAGAACAGTATCAAGAAGTATCAACTGCTTGAAAAGCTAGAAGACGTTGGCAGAGAAAGAAAAAGCAACGTAAAAATAATGAAAAAATACGAATTGTATCAAGATCTTGGTCACATTTATAAAGAGCTCGGAGACATGGATAAAGCCGAAGAACATTTCTTTGAAATGTTAGATATGGCTAAAAAATTAGAAAAAGACGATCTGATTGTAGATTCATATGATGATATAGCTAATGTTTATCTTCAGAAAGGAGATATTGACAAAGCAGAAGACGAGATAAAAAAGGGATTGGACCTTGCGAAAAAAAATAACTACGATCTCGGAGAAGCAAAATGTATCAGAAGAGCAGGTATAGCCTCTTGGAGAAAAGGTGATTACGAGGAATCTATTGGATACTTGCAAACAGCGTTAGAAATATTTGATAAAATTGGTGATGAAGAAGACGTAGCTTCAGTTTACAAGAATCTAGGTGACGTTTATGGTGAAATGGAGGAGTATGATAAAAGTGAAGAACATTATCAAAAATCCATAGATTATTACGATAAACAAGAATGTGAATATGAAAAAATCGTTCTATACATGAACATGGGCGTGATCAATTCTTTAAGGAAAGATTGGAAGAAAGCTGCAGAATATTATAACAAAAGTGAGAAGCTTTCTTATAAATACGAATATCCTAATACCAGAGCTTGGTGTCTTTTCAATCTAGGAGAATCATATATTTACATGAATAAATTTGATGAAGCGAAGGAGGCTTTGAAAGAATCGATGGATCTGCTTGAAAAGCAAAACGATCCTTTCGGGGAAGCAGGTGCAAAGACAAAATATGGTCAGTTGATGCTGGAAAAAGAAGAGTACGAAGAGGCGGAAAAATATCTGAGCGAGTCTGTTGATGTTCTGAAGGAACTGGAAGTGGCTAGGTATCTTGCCGATGCACTGAGTGAACTGGGAAAGGCTCAGATGAATCTAGAGAAGTACGAGGATGCGAAGGGAAAGATGGAAGAATCGATAAAACTATATGATAGCCTTGATTTATTAGAAAGGAAGAGTAGTGTAGAATCAGATTTGGAAGAATTAACCAAACATTTAAAATAGTAAAAAGAGATTAGTTGGGTGGTAATTATGAAACCTTCAAACTTTCTTAATGAGAACCTGGATACTGAAGTCGAACTCCTCCTGAAAGATGGGAGTATATTAAAAGGAACTCTGATTGGATTTGACGATCACATGAATTTAGTATTGGAAGATACTGAAGAGAAAAAAGAAGATACAAGAAGAAGAATAGGTACTATAATATTGAGAGGAAATAACGTTGTTACTTTAAATCCTAAATAATTATTCTTTTATTTCCTCTATTTCTTCTTTAGTAGGTTGTTTTTCGTGCTTTTTTAGATACTCTGGCTCTATTTCCTTTGAGATGTATACTTCCTTACCTGCTTTCATTATATTTACACCGTTATCTAGAGCCTGTTTTGCATCTACTTCAAGGATCACAGGTTCATCAGACCTGACTGAGCCTGCTTCTAAAGCTGATTCGTAAGTTCCGCTGAGATGAACGTAAGTTCTATCGGATGGTTTTATACCGCCTTCCAGTAGAAGTTCTGCTTCCTTTTCTGTTGTCGGAATGAACAGAGTATCAGGTATATCTTCTGAAGGAAGATCAAGATCGATATCTATAGAATGTCCATAAGTTGCTCTAATATATCCATCTTCAAACTGGTATCTACCTTTTTTATCGGTGCTGACTAAAGCTTTGACATGATAACGTCTCAGCCAGTGAAACCTTTTCTGCCTATTTCTTAAGGCTTTAACGTAATGCTCTAAAGAAACCCAGCCCCTGTCATCAATATCTAATCCATATTTTTCTGGGAAATGTCTAAGGATGCCTGCTGTAGTTTTTCCCAGATTTTTTATTTCTTCATCACTCATTATGAACTTTCCTCTACTCCCACAATCAGGGCATTCTTCACCCCGATAATATCCGTGTTCCTCACATTCCCTTATCATCCGTATCACTCACTTTCCACCCCATTAATTCGTTCTAATAATAAATCTTTCCCATGGGAGTTATTTTTGGTAAGGAAAAGATTATTTATTTTTTAAATAGCTTTCAGCATCCATCCGTTCTATCCATTCAATATCATCAAAATCCCCGTCCTCGCTAACAATACTTGTTAATCCAGCTTCTTTCATAGAACCAACATGAATTGAATCCCTTGGGTCAAGATCATTATTTTCATACAAATTCAATGAAGTGAACATAGTTTTTCTTTCGACATTCAACCACTTCAAAGGTAAGGATAAAAACATCCTATTAGCTTCTAAAGATTCTTCTTTACCTATTTCATTTTGAAGAATCCATAAAACTTCATCAAGAACTAGATATGATGATGCACCACTCATTTTTCCTTTTTCTATTCTATCGATTATCTTCCTGCAATTATCACCTAATATACCATTATCTAAAACGGAATATATGAAAATGTTTGAATCAATATACATATTTTAAGCCTCATAGCGTTTTTTAAGATTCTCTTTTATCTCTTCTACACTTAACTCAGAATCATGTTTTTTAGCCATAGATTTGAGCTTCTCTGAAATGCTACCTTCTTTAGATATGATTATATTATTTTCATCTATATTTATTCTAACTTTATCCCCTTCATGAATGCCTAATAGATCTCTGATATCTTTAGGTATCACAATCTGACCTTTTTTTAATACTTTTTTCTCAATCATTCTAACTTACCAGTTAAATATTAGTTTAACTTGTTGATAAAACTTTTGTTTCCATATTATCCACCCAATATTTTATTATAAGGAAATCAAATCTTAGTAAAGATAACATGCCTGCAAAAAATTCACGATTATCCGGTTTTCATAAGATGGAGATGGACGAGAGGATCGAATTAATTTTAGAGAATACTGAGCTTGAAGAGGAAGATGTTGAGAAATTGGTCGAGAGAGGTCTGAGCAATGAAGAAGCTGACAGGATGATAGAGAACGTAGTAGGTACTCTAGAGTTACCTGTCGGTATCGCTACTAACTTCAAGATCAATGATGAAGATTATCTCGTGCCTATGGTTATCGAGGAATCTTCTGTCGTTGCTGCTGCATCTTATGCTGCAAAGTTGGCAAGAGAGAGTGGTGGTTTTTGGGCTACAACGACTGAACCGGTGATGATCAGCCAGATACAGGTGACTGGTTTGAGCGATCCTTATAACGCTAAAATGAAAGTGTTAGAGCACAAGGAAGAGATCATGGAGTTAGCCGATGAACAGGACCCAGTGTTGGTCGAACATGGTGGTGGAGTAAGAGATGTAAGATGTCGAGTGTTAGACAGTAATTACGGACCTTACCTGATCGTTCATCTGTTAGTTGATTGTAGAGATGCCATGGGAGCTAATGCTGTGAATACTATGGCGGAAGCTGTCGCTCCAAAGATAGAAGAGATCACTGGTGGGAGCGTTTATCTACGTATATTGTCCAATCTAGCTGATCACAGGTTGGCCAGAGCTAGAGCTGTTTTTGATAAAGACGTAATCGGTGAGGATACTGTAGAAGGAGTGTTGAATGCCTATGAATTTGCAAGGGTCGACCCGTACAGATGTGCGACTCACAATAAAGGTGTGATGAACGGTATTACTGCTGTTGTAAGTGCTACTGGCAACGATACTAGAGCTGTAGAGGCTGGATGTCATTCCTACGCTTCAGTCGGTGGTTATGGTTCTTTGACTACCTGGGAAAAGAACGAGAACGGTGATTTGGTAGGTACTATTGAAGTTCCTGTCCCAGTTGGATTGATAGGAGGTGCTACTTCGAGCCATCCTGTCGTTCAGTCTAATCTGAAAATATTGGACCTGGATAATGCGCAGGAATTGGGTGAAGTCATGGCTGCAGTTGGATTGGCTCAGAACTTCGGTGCATTGAGAGCTCTTGCTTCTGAAGGGATCCAGAAAGGACACATGAAATTGCATGCGAAGAATGTAGCAGTACAGGCCGGTGCAGAAGGTGACCTAGTCGATAAGGTTGCAGAGAAAATGGTTGCTGAAGGAAAAGTCAGAGCTGACAGGGCTAAAGAGCTGTTGGAAGAGATGGAAGGATAAAATCAACTAATTTTATCTTTTTTTCAATACTCTTCTATTTCCAAATCAAAAACTTCTGCTATTATATCAAAATCTTCATCTCTAGTTAGTAACTTTACATTATTAGAAAGAGCAATACTTGCTATCTGAATGTCAACTGGTGAACGTGTTTCTCCTTCTTTCCTTAATTCAGCGTCAATTTCAGCACATAATTGTGCAGAATTTAAATCAAAGGTTAGTATTGGAAATTTATTTAACAGTGAATTGAATTGTATTCTTTCTTTTTTTGAACTAACAAATTCTATTCCCGCCAATACTTCATATATTACAGGCGTACAGAGTTTCTGAGATATTCCATCTCTTTTTAATTGTTTACTTTTATCTAAAGCATCTTTTTCTCCAGAAATCACATCTATCAAATAATTAGTATCTGGGATAATTTTATCACTTTCCAGATTGTAATTTATCTATAGTCCTCTTTATTCTACCGCTTTCTTTCCTTTTCTCCTTCATCTCTTTTATGGATTCAACAGTTTTCTCAGATAAAATTCCATTAAAATCTGAATAATCAGGAGTTTTTTCTTTTGTAAGCTTTTCAATTACATCACTAAAACTTTCGTCTTCATCCTTTAAGGATAGTAAAGCCTCATATGCTGAGTCTTTTAAGCTAATAGTTTTTGATCCCATTTTCATAACCTCTTTGTCTCTATGTACATGTATGCATAGACTTATAAATGTTGTGACATTAGAAGGCGGTAGAATTGTTTATAAATGATTACTTATCAAATGGTATCTGAAGAGAAGGTAAGAGCTGACAGGGCTAAAGAGCTTTTAGAGGAACTGAGCTAATCTGAAACTATTCCGGATTCAGAAGCCTTTTTCAAATATTCTTCTTTTTTCTCTTTTGTTTCCTCTATCTTCTTTTCGATATCTTGTATCTTTTGCTGATACTTGTGCTTCTTTTCTCTATATTTAGCTATCTTTTTATCCATCTTAGCAGCTTTAGATTCATATTTGGCTTGTTGTTTTAGTTGTTTAGCGTGCTCTTCCTTCTGTTTGGCAGAATCCCTCAATCTATTCGCACGTTCTTTAGATTCTTCATTCATTTTAATCCCTCAACAGACCATATAAGACCTTTAAATTATTAAAAGATTTAGTATTCAAATAGAAGCGAAAAATAAGATTTACAGATATTTGTAAGGGGTTTTACTTAGATCTCTTACTAAGATTTGGATTAGCCTCTCTAGCTTTCTTTTCGTAGTCTCTCTTCTTTTGTCTTGCTTTCTTGATCTTATCCTTATATTTATCTATCTTTTTCTCGTATTTTGCTATCTTCTTTTCCTGTTTTGCAGCTTTCTTTTGATATTTGGCCTGCTTCTTTAGCATATCCGCTTGATCAGCCTTCTTTTGAGCTGATTCCTTTCTCTTGCTACCCCTTAGGTTACTACTCTTTTTGTTTCGGGCCATTTTTTATTTTCACCAACTATGTAATTAGTAAGTTGATATAAAGTATTTTTGAGAGAAATCTAAAAAAATAGAAAAGAAAGGTGTTTTAGAATTTTAACTGTAAGTTGGTATCCTCTATCCTGAATTCGAACCTATCTTCAAGATAATCATTACGATCTCCGATCACTATCGCGTCTCCTTTGTCTATCTCTCCATCGTTATCGTTGTCCCGGAATATATAGTAAATATTGCTGTTTGTCATCGGTGGCGGATTACTCTCTGAATTGTTTTCCGTTAGATTACCAAGCACAGAACCAGTATTTGGATTGTATATCTGTAACTTGTCCGACTTGTACAGGGTCGATCCAGCGTTTATGTCGATGATCCATCCGTAGTCTACTTCTCTTAAATTACCGGACATGGCTTCCTTACCTTTCGGTTCATCCTCAGGTGTGGCCAACATGTATACTGTGGCCGCTATGACCACAGTTATTGCGACCATCAGAATGGTCCCTATTACAGGCGATACCGCCCGCTCATCTTTAGAAAAGTGTTTAAGCATTGGTTAAGTCCTCCTGCAGTTTTTACACTGCAAATATAAGATTAGCTTTTCGCCATATATAATATATTGGTCTATAAATCACAAAATAAATTATGATTTATAAAAAATAGTATAAAATCTAAAACTGGCTCGATTTTTAAAAAATAAAGGATTTAAACTAGAATTACATTTATCCTAGGTTTTCTTGAAGACTTGTGTCTTTTATTCTAAATTGGAAGTTATTTTCAAAGTAGGACTTGGACATTTCAAAAGTGTTACCGAATTCTATTTTAAATGTATCTCCACCATCTATATCATCGTTGTCATCGTTATCATTGAATGTTATTTCTATTTCATTATCTCCAGGTCTTAGTGTCATTCCTTTATTTCCCTCGGTTTGATAATCGTTGTAAGAATTGGAAAATGATTTACCGGAGCTCTTGTTGTAAATGATAATTTTACCTGCATCAAAACTTACCGATCCACTGTCTATCTCGACTATCCATCCATCATCTGCATCTTTTACTCTTCCTGACATCGCTTGTGTTGTGTCTGTGTTACTGCCGCTTGGTAACATCATGTACAATGTTGCTGCTAGTACGACTGTTATAGCTACCATCAAAATGGTCGCGATAACAGGCGACACACCTTCTTCTTTTCTTTTTATATCATTCATATGTTAAGTCCTCCTGCAGTTTTACACTGAAAATATAAGACTTATATATAATATATTGGTCTATAAATCACAAAGTAAATTAAGTGTTATAAAAATAGTATAAAATCTAAAATTATTTCAATTTTTAAGAAAAAAATAAGAAAGAAAAGGGTTCTACTAGAATATGTTTATTCTAGATCTTCTTGAAGGCTTGTGTCTTTTATTCTGAACTGGTGGTTATCTAAAGATGAAACTCCATCTGGAAGAGTTATCTTGAATGTATCTGAACCACTGATTTTGTCATTGTCATCATTGTCATTCCATTTTATTGTTGTATCATTTCCATCGACGTCAAATGTTCCTTCATTATTATTATCCCATCCTCCAGTACCTACTGTAACGGTCTGACCAGAGCTGGTATTATATAATCTTGGTTTATCAGCATCCCAACTAGTTGAACCACTGTCTATCTCTACAATATATCCATCACTTACATCATTAACTCTTCCTGACATCGCTTCTGTTGTGTCTGTGTCACTGCCGCTTGGTAACATCATG
>CAZEXI010000010.1:0-48186 GCA_964516805.1 uncultured Thermoplasmata archaeon | reverse complement strand
ATCCTTCTATCCCGGGGCGATAGGAACCCGAATTCGAATTTCGGCGGCCCCATCAATCTTAATTTTGTTATATTTTCCTTCATATATTTTAAATTCTAAAAAGTATATATCATTATATACAAAATATAGTACTATTTTTTGTTATTTAGCACCTATATAATTATATAAGAATATAATAAATAAACCTAACTTATATTGAAATATGAGTGAATATGCAGACCAGGAAAGTCCAAAAAACAGGTAAATCAACATTGATAATATCGCTACCAAAACCTTGGACCAAAAAAGTAGGTATGAGTGTAGGAGATAGCATAGGATTGATTCCTGCTTCAAATGGTCGGATATTGCTTAACCCAATAAAGGACAACAACAAATCTAAAATTGAAACGAATTACATTATAAAAAACACTTCTTACGATTTTGACACCATCAAAAGAAGAATTATCGGTTCATATCTTATAGGATTCGATACTATAGAGGTGCATTTTAGCCGAGATGATAGTAAAGATATCAGGAACAAAATCAGAGACCTACGCAGATCGATGATTGGATTAGAAGTGATAGAAGAGGATGAGAATTTCATTAAAATAAAAGATTATCTAGACTCAAGTGTTTTTTCCATGGAGAAAGGTATTAAAAGAATGCATTCGATATCAACTATGATGTTTTTGGATGCAATTGATTCACTATCTAATTTAGACTATGAAATGGCTGAAGATGTTATCAAAAGAGACGATGAAGTAGATAAGATATACTGGATGATCAGAAAGCAGTATATCAAAGTAACAGATGACGTTTATTTCGCTGAAAAGATAGAAACCACTCCTAGAAAATCAGTGGGATACTTATTAGCAGCAAAATCTTTTGAGAGGATCGCTGATCACGATGTAAAAATTGCATCCAACGTTATAAAAATGGATAGTCAGACAGAGTTCACTGACCATCTAGAAGAAATAAAAGAAGAGGTAGTAGATGTTATAGACCTTTCTTTTAAAAGCATCTACCGAGAAAAGATCGACCTTGCTAATGAGGCTTTAGACAGATCCAAGCAGGTTGAAGAAAAGATAAAATCATTAAAAGAAGAGATAATTAATATCGATATAAACAACAGGTCTGTTATCTCCTTAGCATACATCGTTGATAGTATCTACAGGATTCTGTCTTACTCAGAAGATATCGCTGAAAACTCTATAGATCATAATTTATCTTTAAAATATGAAATAAAGAACGAATTTTAGGGAATGGTTTTAGGTTACCTGACCAGACCAAGTACCAGCCTGATTAAAGAGTTTCTATGCACTTCTATCTTTTCCTTTTTGTATTTATTTTTCATCTTTTTGTACCTCAAATTACAGTAAAGCTAACTATAAGTTAATAATTTTACAAATAGAAGAAAATCTCTAAATTGGCATATATATGGATATATATTCTATTTTTTAGAAACCTCTTTGGCCAATTTAGTTTTCCTGTCAATGACCTTATTTTTCCATATACCTGTTTGAAGTAAAATAAGAGCTGCTACCGCTGCTATCACATTGCTAACAGCCATGCCGATCCAAACACCTGTTGCCTGTAAACCAATTATTAGTCCTAATACTGCAGTCATTGGAACTCTCAGCCCCCACAATCGTATCAGATTCAAAACCATCTGATATTTAGTGTGTCCAGATCCTTCAAAGACCGCATTAACTGCCCTGAATATACCAAAGAAGGGCATACTTAATGAAAATATCAGTAGAAACTCAGTACCTATGTTGATCACAGTTGGATCTTGGTTGAAAATTATGATGAATTCTTTTCTCAGCATAAAGATGATGATCGTGAATAAAATCATTATACCGGCCAACGAAAGTATACCTTTCTTGACTATTTCGTCAGCCCTTTCATGTTTGTCTGCACCTAAATTTTGACCTACCATGGTACTCATAGCAACAGCCAGACCACCCATGAATATAAACATCAATCCAAGTATCCTATCTCCTGCGTTGTATGCTGCCAGTGAAGCTGTCGGATTGTTGACTCTTGCTATCACGAAGGTAAGTATAACAAAACCGAACGCTGTTCCGCTGTTACCTATACTTGCAGGTGCACCGATCAAGAAGAATTTCTTTAATCTCTGAAAATCTGGTTTCATGTTTTTTAATTTCAATTTGATGCTGACTTTACCCCCAAATAGAAGATACAGTGCTATCGAAGCCGCAACAGCTCTTGTTACAACCGTTGCAAAAGCTGCTCCAAATATTCCCCATTCTGGGAATGGGCCGTAACCGTGTATAAATAATGGGTCCAAAATGATATTTGTAATCAAAGAAACCAGTGTTATCAGCATAGGGGTTACGGTATCTCCTTTTGCTCTAAGCAGAAATGAAAAACCTAGGAAAACGAACATGAAGGGTTGTCCTAGAAATATTGTCTGCATGAAGACCGCTCCTCGTCTTGCTACTGCTGGATCATCAGTTATCACGTAATCGACCAGAGTAGGACTTATGAGGAAACCTATCACCCCAGCAATCACAGAGAAAGATAAAAAGAATAAAAGTAATTGACCAGCATCTTTATTTGCTTCTTTTTTAAGACCTGCTCCGGTATGTTGTGAGACCAGAGCGATAGCTGCTATACCAAATCCTGTACCTATGGACATCATCAACCATATCATAGGCCACGATATCTGAGTAGCAGCTAGAGCATCTTTACCAGCCTCTTTACCCATATTTCCCAGCCAAAAAGTATCAGCTAGATTGTAGCCTGTTTGAAGAAGTGATTCTATCATTATAGGCCATCCTAAAAGAAACAGCGTAGGAACGATTTTTCCATTTAATATATCTGGTTTTTTAAATAACCGTTTAACTTTTTTCTTAACCACGCGGCCTGATAAGATATTTAGTATTTAAACTATTCTAAGAAATACTATTATATACTTTTTTTAAAAATATCTGCAAAAAATATAGGAAAGGGGGGTGGGAGGGTGTTATCGTGATAAGTGATTGGTTATATTCAACCTTCAAATTACTTTATTACGGAACTATATTTATAATTTTCCATTGACTGATATTTATAAATATATTCATAAATACATATAAACAAACTATTTACTTTTTAAAGCTAATCTTCAAATTATTTAAAATAATACTTAATGCTAGTCCGGATTTAATTGCTAAAAACGATAATAATATATACTTCTAATCAGCGGTACATCATGCTTCTACTCTTTTTCGAACCTCTTTCATCATCTTTCTCTTTGCCTTTCTCATGTTTGACCGCCTTTTCTTGAGTAGGATTCGTACCCTGGAACTGAATGTCACCACGTATCAACCTTAAATACTTTTTATCAGGCAGCTCCTCGATCTGAATTAT
Source organism: uncultured Thermoplasmata archaeon (assembly GCA_964516805.1). Taxonomy (GTDB): domain Archaea; phylum Thermoplasmatota; class Thermoplasmata; order Halarchaeoplasmatales; family Halarchaeoplasmataceae; genus CAYSTL01. The sequence continues at coordinate 44,832 of CAZEXI010000010.1, read as the reverse complement.
ATTCTTAGAAGCTAACTTTTTGATAGCCCTTTTCATTTTTCTTTCAGAAACATTCAATTCTTTGGCCAATTCCTTCATCGTTATCGGTTTTCCTTCCATCAATTTTCTAACAATCTTAGCTTCTAAAGAGTCGCTATCCATCTGAATCGGCATATTCAATCACCCATGGTAAGAACTTCTTTTTTTATCTTCTTCTTCCTGAGGTTCAGCTTCTTCGATTATATCGATGCTAGTTATCATGTGGCATGGTATTATCCTTGTGCTTCCTTCATCTTCATCATTATCATCATCCAACTTTATCTTCAATGCCTGGCCTCTTCCTAACTGTATATATCCAATGAAATAACCGCTGGTCGTTAAAAGCTCGTTTCTTGTTGATAATGACTTTATTCTATAGTGAGAATCTTCGATCAATTGAGTTTTATCATTTTGCTTCTTCCTCATATCTACTCACCTTTTTCTTCCTCAATAACTTTCTTTATATCTTCGCCACATTTAGGACATTTGTAACTGCGTACAAGACTTTCTCCCTTAGAAAGCTTGTTGATCCTTTCAACTGTTTCTCTATACCTTTTCATGTTGGACTCAACGTTCAGTTCAGTAACATGCCATGCTTTGGTCAAGTCTCCTTGAATCAACCTGTACCCCTTTTTGATCACTTCACCATTATCTTCTATCGTCAGCTCTTTTTCTTCTATCAGGTCTAGATTCTTAAGCTTATTTAGGTGCCTGTATATGGTGGGTTTTGAGGTATCTAACATCGTAGCAAAATCATCGATAGTCATGTATTGTTCTGGATTTTCTAGTAAACATTCTGTCCACAGTTTAAAAGGGACGCTTTCTTGAACTTCTTTACCTGTTTTTCTACCTGAAAGGTATCCAATATCTAAAAGAAAGTCTTCTAAAATATCTTCGATATGATCAGATATAACAGGTTTATGGTCTGATACTACTAATCTGAAACTCATTACCAGGACTATTAGCAAATAAGTTTATAACTATTATGGATTGAAATCCTCAAAATTCGGGTTAAAAAGGGTAAATAATAAATATAAAATCAAATAAGAATAAAGACGATGTCATCCAAGATACGACTGAACGTCAAATTTTTCTCGTCAGCAAGAGATGCTGCGGGTGAAAAGGAAATTGAGGTCGAAGTAGATAAGAACATGACGGTTGAAAAACTGTTAGATTACCTTATGGATAAGTACTCTGGTCTAGATAACTTAAAGAAACAACTTATCATCGCAGTTAATAAAGATACAGTTTCAAAAAATAAGATGCTGGAAGATGGCGATGAGGTCGCGGTTCTACCACCAGTTAGTGGTGGATGATTTTTTATATCCCTTCACCAAGTATCTTCACTTTTTTACCATCCATCTCTACTTTAAGTAAAGATTTGATATCTACATCGAACTCTTCTTCAAGCTCTTCCTTGATACCAATCTTCTCGAAAACAACGACGACATCACAGACATCGACACCTATCTCATCAAGTGCTTGTAATATCGATCTCAAAGTACCTCCGGTACTCAACACATCGTCGATGAGGAACACAGTATCTCCTTCTTCTACAAAGTTAAGATACATGTCGGAAGAGGAATAACCAGTTACCTGATTTATAGATACTTCATCCTCAAGACCATATTTTCTTTTACGGATGAACTTGTACGGAATACCGGTCTTCATAGACAGTGCAGCACCCAGCGGAAAACCCATAGATTGTGCTGTAAGGATATAATCACAGTCAAGATTACATTTATCGATCACTGTGTCTACCACTTCATGTAACAACTCCGGTTCAACTAACGGTAATCCATCAGATAAAGGATGAACGAAGTAATAGTAACCATCCATTTCAACTACAGGACATTCCTTCAATGATTGTTTCAGTTTTTCAAGCATTTATTTCACCCTTTGGACCAAATCTTTAGCTGATTTTTTCGCTTTCTTCATTATCTCTTCTTCTCCTTCTACATACTTATTTTTCATAACTATCTTTCCATCGATGATCACATCGGTCACGGAGGAACCATTCATCGAATATATCAAATCTGAAACAGGGTTGTGACCAGGTACTGCTTCTACATTCTTTTCTAATAGTATAAGATCCGCAGCCTTTCCTTCTTCGACCTTTCCACCACCGGTACCAAGAGCTTCAGCACCGTGTTCAGTGATCATCTTATATGCCTCTTCAGCTGGTAACACGGTTGGATCACCCTTCATCTTCTGCTGTAAACAGGCGATCTTTATCTCTTCAAGCATGTCCAAATTATTGTTTGAAGCACATCCATCGGTACCTAAAGTGATCATGACATCTTTGAACTTGGAGTAATCAAACGGTTTTCCAACACCCAACTTCATGTTGGAAGCTGGATTGTGACTTATCACTGCCCCTGAACTCTGTAACATATCATAATCTTCATCCTCAAGCCAAACTCCATGGGCCCCGATCAACCTTTCATTTACCATACCAATATCATCCAAATATTTTACCAAACTCTCATCGTGCTCTTCTTTAAAATCATTCAATTCCTGCTCGGTTTCAGCTAAATGAAAATGTATAGGAACTTCTTTCTTCTCTGAATATTCACTACACCATTCCAATCCTTCTCTAGAAACAGTATAGACAGCATGAGGGCCTAAAGCTGGTTTGATTTTATCAAAACCACTCAAATAATCAAGCAGATCGTTTGTTTTCTCCTTCTCAGATTCTCTCTTTTCTTCATCACCAAGATCAACAAATCCGTAAGAAAGCATAGCTTTCATGCCCATTTCATCCACTGCATCAGCTACCTTATCCATGAAATAATACATATCGTTGAAAGCTACAGTACCGGTCTTTATCATCTCCAAACAGGCCAGTTTAGTACCCCAGTAACAATCCTCAGCAGTTAATTTGTCCTCTAAAGGCCATATATTTTCCTGCAACCATTTCTGCAGAGGTAGATCATCTGCATATCCTCTGAAAAGACTCATAGCAGCATGAGTATGTGTGTTCACGAATCCAGGAGATAGGTACTTACCATCCGCTTGCAGTTCCCTATCTCCATCTTCTTCTTCACTGATACTCTGGATTATACCATCATCTATCAAAATATCGTATTTGCCTTCCCTACCTATGATTTCGGCATTTTTGATAACAAGACTCATCTAGATCATCTCCAAGAATTCCTTCAATATCTTTTCCACATTCGACCAATTCTTTCTAGCAGTGTTGACTATCTCTTCATATTCTACCTTTACATCATTTACTCCATGAGCGTAGTTATCATTGGTGACTATTGAGGCGTATTCCAATCCAACTTCTTTACATAAAGTCGCTTCAGGGGCCATAGTCATACCTATCAGTTCTCCATAATCCTGCAGAATCTTAACTTCAGCCCTGGTCTCTAACCTAGGCCCGGTCGTTTGTACGTAAACATCTTCGGTTCTGAGATCATCAAAACCTGCTTTTTCACTGGCTTTGATTATCTTATCCCTCAAATGCGTCGATAACTCAGGAGTAACATGCTTTATCTTTTCGTTATAAAATGTAGTTACATTCCAAAAATTGACATAATCTTTAGGAACAGATATCGAAGGTATTTCTATATCTTTTTTAGCTGCGCCTGCTGATGATAAACCAACTATTTTATCAACTTCTCTCTGAAGTGCATAGATGTTGGCCCGGTTGTTTATTTTGTGAGGTGGGATATCATGATCTTTTCCGTGTCTCAACAACAAAACGACTTCAACACCATCAACATCACCGATTATCAGCGGTGAGGAAGGTGTCCCCCAGGGAGTCTCTTTTCTTCTCTCTTCTTTAACATCAAAGGATTTCCAGTCCTTGAAAGCTGTTCCTCCGATAATACCTATATTGGACATCAAATCACGTTACTTTGAATGATTCAAGTGATTTTAAATTTATGCTCTTTACCAAAAATCGTAACATATTTTTAGGTTAAAAAAGGTCTATTTAACTGAGGTGATATGATGATAGCCGAATTCTCAGTAGTTCCTCTAGATAAAGGAGAAAGTTTGAGCAAGTACGTTTCTGAAATACTTGATATTGTAGATAACAGCGATTTAGAGTACAAATTGACTCCGATGGGTACGATAGTTGAAGGTGATTGGGATGAGATCATGAACTTGATCAAAAAATGCCATCATCACATGAGAGAACACTCAAATAGAGTGGATACCCGAATAGCGATAGATGACAGAGAAGGTGCTGATAAAAGGATCACTGGAAAGATCGATTCTATAGAATCTAAACTTGGTAAAAAACTCAAGAAATAAATCAAAAATCCATCAACGATGACTGATTAGATTCGTCATCATCTTCTATATTTTTCTCTTTGTTTATTCTGTCCTCTTCCTTTTTACTCACCTTTGAAGCTATCTTATCTCCTATTCCAGATATCTGTTCTAATTCTCTTTTGGTCGCATCTTCCACTTCTTCAGGTGTTCTATAACCTGCCTCATAAAGTTCTCTAGCCCTCACCCTTCCTATCTGCTCCATCTTCATCAGCGGGAAAAGCTCTTCTTTGATACCGTGCTTGACTCTCTTTGTAAGCTTCTTCAACAGTTCAGCCTTCTGTTTATTGTACAATTTAGCTATTTCAGTAGCAGAATGTATGAGCCATTCAGCAGTTTCTACTTTATTCCTTATATCTCCAGGACCAATACTGTACGTTTGAGCGATCTCGTCCTCAGGCACTTCATCCATCCAGTCTTTAAGCATCATGGCAGTTTTGAAAGCTGATAAGTAATCCTCAAGTTCACCCTGCTCGTGCGGTAGGTCCTGAAATAGATCTGCTCTGACTCCTTCTACTTTTCTTTCATATTTCGAGATCTCACTCTTACTGGCGAAAAGTGTGTACATGTCAGGTGTCATGCAGACAGTATGAAGATAAGAAAGGGGTATCCCCATCTTTCCACTGTCTATAGCTTCCTTCATCTTAACAGCAGATAGTGGATCGATGTACAGGTCTGAAACTCTTCTACCGAAATTGGTAGGTTTAATCGTTTCTTCCTGCTCGATAAGTCCTTCTTCTTCCAACAAATTAAGTGTTTTTCTAACCCTGTCTTCTATCATCCAGATATCGCTGTTCTGGGCGTAGAACGTCTCCTCCATGAACTTGAATATCTCTTCCTCACAATCACAGTGAGAAGTGGCTACTAAAGAAAGTAGATGTGCTCTTAAGGCAGGTTCTGTTGCCAATCTAGAAACGATTACCTCACTCTCCCCTAAAAGATATTCATCGAATAGTTCCTGAGTATGATTTTGTTTTTTAGCAACGATAATAGCTTCACCCAGGTCATCATAACCCGGCCTACCTGCGCGACCGAGCATCTGCTGGATCTCCATAACAGGTATCGGTGCGTTGTATCCAAGCATAGAGTCGTATCTTCTATAATCTCTAACTACAACCCTTCTTGCAGGCATATTTATACCAGCAGCCAACGTAGGTGTGGCTGTTATCAGTTTGATCAACCTGTTTCTGAAAGCATTTTCTACAGCTTTTCTCTGATAGTTATTCAAACCTGCGTTATGAAATGCAGTTCCAGATCGGATCATACCCGCTAATTTCTTTCCTACAGAAGTTGTACTTCTATCTTCCAATTCATCAGCGATATCATTCAATTCATCTTTTTCATCTTCAGTCAGATGTTCTTCTACAGATCTAGTCATCTGCTGACTGACTGATTCTGTTGATCTTCTGCTTCTCACAAAAACAAGACATTGATCTCCATTTTCGATGGTAGGTATACAAATCGACCTGACAGGATCACTGTTCTCTATTCTGTCTTCATCACCATCGGTATAACGTATCCTTCCTCCAAAATAAACCCCCTTTTTCAGTTCTACAGGTCTCCAGTCACTCTTATGATGAGACGCATCGAGCCAGTCAGATACTGCATCTGAGTTCTGTATGGTTGCAGATAATGCTATTATCTGTGCATCCGGATTGACCTGTTTTAATTTAGATAAGGTGACTTCTAAGGTTGCTCCTCTTTCCCTATCATTAACCAGATGTACTTCATCAGCAACTACAACGTTCAATTGATTGAGCCAATCTACATTATGTCTGAGTAACGAATCTGCCTTTTCAGATGTAGCTACAATTACATCATAATCCTTTAGATTAGGGTCAGGGCTGTCGTAATTACCCATCGAGATGCCAACATCTAAACCTATCTGTTCGAACTTCTTTAGATCGTCAACTTTCTCAGAAGCTAAAGCTCTTAGTGGTACGATATAAAGGGCCTTTCCTCCTTCTTCTACGACTTTCTTGATTATCGCAAGATAAGAGAGCAAGGATTTACCACTAGCTGTAGGTAATGCAAAAACACAATTCTCACCAGATAGAACATCATCTACACCCTCCTCTTGAGGGGGATAAAGTTCTTCGATACCATCTTTTCTTATTATCTGCTTGGATTCTTCGTGAATATCTAGGTCATCAACTTTCATAATGATCATTCAACTGATTGTCCGTTTTTAGTTACTGGTCTACTATTTATGGTTACCTATCTATGATGTTTTTTTAGTAAAGTATACATTTTAAATAACTTCTAAGTTTTAAATAAAACGTCTATATTCTTATCCCACATGCCTTTACTGAATTCATTCCAGGCAGCCATCGGTGGTGTAGGAGTAATCTTAATCTACGGTATCGTGGTGGAAAAACACTATGTGAGCCGTGCTACAGTTTTCTACAATTTACTCTCATTTTTATTACTTTTAGCATCTACGGAGATCCCATGGGCCGTTTTGATAGGGCTGATCGTTTATTTAGCCCTAGGAGTATTGGTGATGAAAGCACATCTGAAATGGCTGTTTCCCGTTTTTGGAGCCCGAACTTATGGTTCACTTGCACTTATAATCGTGCTTCAGGGTAAAAGACTGATACCCGGTCTTGCTGGAAGAAGCCTTTTAGAAACGTATTCTCTATTGATATTGATGTGGGTTCTCACTGCAGTGCTGGTAAACTTATTGGGGTACCTTTACAAAAAATATGGATGAGGTCTAAATTATAGATGATATAGAAGAAAAGAATCATGCTCTTAAAGTCATGATCGATCATATCTAACATAATCCAGAACCGATCAAGAAAAGATTCATCGAAAAGGGGAATCTTGACGAGGTTTAAATCAGAAGAGTCGATATCGAAAATATGTGGGATAAAAAGAGCGAAGTTGAATAAATCATCTACCCAAAGGATAAATAAGTATATTTTATTGATTGATTTGATGCAGTACAAGAACAGACACAGATTGAAGGATAAAGAAGTAGAGAAGTATGTCGAACAATTCGAAGATAAGTTGGGTGACTCACCCTTCCATCTAGGCGATGGTGTAGATACAGCGGATACAGAAAGTGGTAAAGTTCTGATTGTAGATAACGAACCAGTAGCGACCTTTTTTGATGACGAGATGTTCCTGACGATAAAAGGACTTCTCAAAATAGAACCAACCAAATCTTATGTAACAGTGGACATGGGTGCTGTGAAATTCGTATACAATGGTGCAGATATAATGGCACCAGGTATAGTAGATGCAGATGAAAATATTGCCAAAGGTCAGTTAGTATATATAAGGGATGTAGAGCACAAAAAACCATTGGCAGTCGGGAGAGCCATGACCAATGCTAAAGAGATGCTAGAATCGGACCAAGGTAAAGTGATCAAAAGCCTTCATCACGTAGGCGATGGTGACTACGACTAAAGACTAGCTTTCAACTCATCGATTATTTTTACCGGAGACGGATCTCTACCATACAATAGAGCCAGGTATATGCTTACGTAATCTCCCAAGTATATCAAATATAAAATCCTGGCAAGCTGTGTGTCTGCTTTTGCCCAAACCTCGATTATATCTTCAGTCACAGGTTTGAAAACTTTATCTTTAGTTACTTCGATCCTTTTATCTATCCTTTCGTCTTCTTTGTTATCTCTGAGTAGTATAGGTATAAAATTGTCTGATTTATCATCGCCTTTCCAACCAACTACTTCATTATGGTTCATTTCAGGGAAGGCACCATACCAGGAAAGAACTTCAGCATTTTCATTGAACTGCGTGTGCCACCTGTTAGCCACCGCATTGTATATCGAATGCCCATAGATTATAGGTATCTTTCCCTTGATCCTTTTAGCTAATTTTTTAGCTAAATTGTCTTTTTCTGGAACATCTGCTTTGATACTGTCCCGAAGTTCTTTCAGTTCAGAAATGGCATCAAGTATGGCTACATCAGAATCATATATCAACATCTCTGATAACAATTTTAACACGGGTATGAACAAGAATGCGATGGCAGCTCTAGGATGATATCCTTTAGGTGCCTGTATGAATACCACTCCTCTTTCTTTACATAAGGATTCTAGTTCACCATCTGAACTTATACCGACGACCTTAGCCTTTCTCTTCATCCCTTCCCTAGCAGCGTTCAGAGTTTCTTCAGTATTGCCAGAATATGAAACTACAAACAATAACGTATTCTCATCAACAAAAGAAGGAAGGTTGTAATCTTTATTAACATATATCGGGATCTTAATCCTATTTGCTAAGAAACTCTTCAGTATGTCCCCAACGATACCAGAACCTCCCATGCCTGCTACAACGATCTCATCCGGCTGGAATGGCAGTAGATTCAAATCGAGCCTTTCAACAACGTCTTCTATCTGTTCTGGAAAATTCTCCAGCACCTTTAACATTTCATCTTCGTCTATTTCCCTCATCTTTTCTACATCGTCAAGCATGTTCACACGACTCGTTATTATCCCTATAAATCTTCTAAATAAATAAATTATGTTTCTAAGAAGCTTTCTAATTACAATTTATAAAAAAACCAAAAGTCTATTATAAACCATAATAATGAACACTCGATGAAAAAAGAAGTTGCTCAAGCTATAGAACAGTTGGAAAACGGCGGATTCTTGATGGTGTTCGACAAAGAGGGTAGGGAGGAAGAAACAGACCTCGTAACACCATCGATAACGATCACTCCAAATAAAGTTAGAAGACTCAGAAGAGATGCAGGTGGATTGATCTGTGTAACTATACATCCAGATACCTGGAAAAAACTTGATCTTCCTTTACTTCACGATCTTTTTGATCATTCTGTCGAGGAATATCCGATACTGGAACAAATGGAAGCTGATGACATCCCATACGATGAAAAGTCAACATTCTCTTTGACGGTAAATCACAGGGATACATTCACAGGTATCACAGATATAGACAGAGCACTGACGATAAAACGATTCGCAGAGCTAGGAAAGGATATCAAAGACACAAAACCTGAAAAAGCAAAACAGCTATTTGGTGAAGAGTTCAGAACACCTGGTCATGTTTTCTTACTTAACGCTACTGAAGGGTTAACAAAGAACAGAGAAGGACATACAGAACTGACCACAGCCTTACTAACGATGACGGATGTATATCCAAGCATGACGATATGTGAAATGCTTTCTTCAGACGGAGGAAGCATGGATGAAGATGAGGCAAGAGAGTACGGTAAAAAACACGATATCCCTCTTATAGAAGGAAAAGAAATAGAAGAAGCTCTGGAGGATATGGATGAGTGAAACGACTGTTATGGCTGCAGGTACATTCGACCTACTTCATTTAGGTCATCTACACTATCTCCAGGAAGCAAAAGAACTGGGGGATAGATTAGTTGTGGTTATAGCCTGTGACCAGACAGTTAGAGAACATAAACACGAGCCTCTCATGAGCGATGAGGTTAGAAGAGAGATGGTAGGGGCCCTCAAACCAGTCGATGAAGCTATAGTTGGTGGAACTGGAGACCCCTATGATACTGTAGAAGAAGTAGATCCAGATATCATAGCTTTAGGTTATGATCAAAGACATGAGGAAGAAAAACTGAAGAGAGAACTGACGATAAGAAACATGGATGATATTGAAGTTAAAAGGCTCTCCCATCATGATTACGATTTAGATGGGACTAGAAAAATTATAAGGAAAATAATAGATTGGTATAGTATGAAGAAAGAGTTGGAGAAGGTGGAAGAACAATGAAAAAGATAGGCATCGCAGACACTACATTCGCTAGATACGATATGTATGAAAGCGTTGTCGATGAACTTTCCAAGACTGGAACTGGATATACTATAGAAAGGTACACAGTTCCAGGTATCAAAGACTTAGCTATTGCCTGTCAAAAATTAATTAAATCCGGATGCGATATAGTAATGGCTTTAGGTATGCCTGGACCAGAACCGATAGATAAACAGTGTGCTGATCAGGCGTCTAGAGCCTTATTAGATGTAGAACTCAAACATGATACTCATGTTATAGAAGTATTCGTCCATGAAGATGAGGCGGATTCAGAAGAAAAATTAGCAGAACTAGCCGACAACAGGGCTAGAGAACATGCAGTAAACGTTTACGATTTACTGTTCAGACCAGAACGCCTTCAAAGGATGGCTGGAAAAGGTGAAAGAGAAGGTTACCCTGATGTAGGACCTTTAAGGAGTTGATAAATATGGTAAAAGATATGAAAGTAGGGATTGTAGTTTCGGAATTTAACTACGACATAACGATGATGATGCTCGAAAGAGCGAAAGAACACGCAAAATTCTTGGGTGCTGATATCGAAGAAGTGATGCACGTACCAGGAGTATTCGATATGCCTTTGGCTATCAAGAAACTCCTCAAGAAAGATGAGATCGATGGAGTAGTAACTCTCGGTGTTGTGATAAAGGGTGAGACAAACCATGACGAACAAGTGATGTCTCAAGCAGCCCGAAAGATAACTGACCTTTCTTTGGAGTTCGATAAACCTGTAAGTCTCGGAATAACCGGTCCCGGAATGACCAGGATGCAGGCAGAGGAAAGGATCGAGAGGGCTAGAGATGCAGTCGAAAGCTGTGTCAAGATGTACGAGCGCACAAAATAGTAGATAAAATTAAGTAAACCTCTTTATATATACATCCGATGCCCTATTCCATTCCTGATGATGATGAAATAGAGGATGCTCTCAGGTACGTAATGAGAAGGATGAAGGGCATCAATTCTCTTAATAAACTAAGAAAACTAGTTATCAAACAGTTGAAGAATGTAGACAAGGATTACACTGTAAGCAGTGAAAGACTCAGAAAGATAGCAGTTAAAGCTCCTTTTATAAAAACAACTATCTATACTCGTAAAGGTAAAAAGAAGAAGAAACTATCAGGAAAATGTCCAGTTTGCAGCGGTAAACTCGAAATCACAAAGAATGAAACTATATTCGGCGGAACTGTTACTTTGGGATACAAATGTACAGAATGCCCTTATTGGACCACAATACGAAGAAGGATACCCATCAGATACAGTTTTGAATATCAGAAAGAGGAATAATCATATGGAAATTACATACGAAAGTGGAATTTGTTTAAAAGAAAATGGAAATAAATTAATTCTTGACCCCAGCCGACAGACAGATATCGGCGTTGTCACTCATGGTCATCTTGATCACCTTGTAAAAGATGCACATATGACACCACCAACATTGGATGTTCTGGAAGTTAGAAAAGGTGAGAAAAGAGGTCAAGAACTACTCTATGGAACTCCCAAAAAGATAAATGGGCTAGAAGTCACTCTTTATCCAGCAGGTCACGTCTTAGGTTCTGCCATGGTCAAAGTGGAGGATGTACTATACACAGGTGATTTTAATCCATATGGAGGTAAGACATGTAAAAGAGCAGTTCCTTATGACTGCAGTACCTTGATCGTTGAAACAACATACGGTAAAAAAGACTACAGACTTCCAAGCAAGGAGATGGTTACTTCTGACATATTAGCTTGGACTGAACACCAATTAGAAGATGGTCCAGTGGTTTTTGGGGGCTATCAATTCGGTAAAGCTCAGGAGACAATCGCACTTATAAATGATCTAGGTTTCACTCCCTACACTACCAAAGACGTCGCTGAGATATGTGATGTATACAATATCTATGACATGGGTTTAGATTACAAAATATGGGAAGGAGATGATGGCGATGACTTTACAGCAGTTGTACCTCCAAAGGAGCTAAAAAAACCAGCAGGGGATATAGTTAAGAATGCTAAGAAAAAAAACGGTTCGATAGCTTATTTATCAGGTTGGTGTGCATTCTATCCATACTATAATTCAATGGAGATCGATGCACAGTTCCCCTTCTCTGACCATGCAGGTTTTGATGAACTCCTAGAATTTGTAGAGGGCTGTGATCCTAATCAGGTCCTGACAGTTCATGGTAGTGCTAAAGAATTTGCAGATATAGTTAAAAGTGAATTAGGCATCGATGCAAGGCCTCTTAAAGATTGACCAAAAGTTTAAAGATGGATATTTAATATGTTTTTCAAGAAGGGGTATTAATATGGAATACAAAATAGAAGGAAATATTTTAGTAGCTAAATTAGACCACGAAGAGGACTTTTTTGAATCATTGGAAAAGATCATGTCCGAAATAGAACAGAAATCTGCGATGGTTGCAACTGCTATCGGTATGCTCAAAGATTTCTCTTTGGGATTTTATAACATGGAAACAGGCGAGTATGAGTTTAAAGAATACGATGAACCCATGGAACTCGTATCTGTTCACGGAAGTATAACAGAGGAAGGAAGCATACACATGCACGCTCAATTAGCAGATGAAGAACATCACGTTCACGGAGGACACTTAGAAAAAGCTACTGTATGTAATGTGAATGAAATAACAATGCTTGTTTTCAACGATCTACGTATGACGAGAGAAAGAGATGAGGAATTGGATACAGATCTGTTATCAGTAAAGTGAATAATTATGCCTTATGAACAATTCGAGCATACAGCAGATGTAGGCATAAGAGCCTGGGGAGAAGATATTGAAGAAGCGTTTTCTGAAGCCGGGAGAGGACTCTACAGTATAATGACAGACTTATCAAAGGTTGAATCAAAAATAGAGGAGAACATAAAGATATCAGAAGATAATTGGGAAACATTACTTGTTAAATTTCTTTCCGAACTGATCTATCTTTTCGAAGTGAAAAGTTATCTTTTCTGTGATTTTGACGTCAACATAAAAGAAAACGAAAAACTAGAATTAAAAGTAATAGCTAAAGGCGAAAAGATGGATCTTGACAAACACGATATGGATACTGCTGTCAAAGGTGTTTCTTACCATGAAATAAACGTCGACCCTAAAGGCAAAGTGAAAGTCCTGTTCGATATCTAAAATACCACTTTCACTATTGAAAATAAAAATAGTATAATTATACTTGACGAGTATATTATACTAAAAATTCAAAAAAATAGGCACTTTCACTCATCCCCATAAGGAAAGCTTAATAAATAGAGGGTATGTAACTGAGATGATAAAATGAGCGAAGAAGATGATATGAAAAAGTTGCCAGGAGTAGGACCCGCAACTGCCGAAAAGCTCATTGATTCAGGATATAACGATCTAATGGCTATAGCGGTGGAATCACCGCGAGTCTTATCAGATGTGGCTGACATCGGTGAGTCTACAGCAGGTAAGATAATTCAAGCTGCCAAAAAGAAGGCAGATATCGGAGGGTTCGAAACAGGTGATCAATTACTTGAGAAAAGAAAACAAATCGGAAAATTGAGTACTGGAGCTGATAGTTTCGATAATCTATTAGGTGGAGGTATTGAAACTCAATCCATAACCGAATTCTTTGGAGAGTTCGGTTCAGGTAAAACCCAGCTAGTTCATCAACTAGCGGTAAACGCAGCTATACCTGAAGAAGAGGGAGGTCTTGATGGTGATGTTATCATCATAGACACCGAGAACAGCTTTAGGCCAGAAAGGATAACTCAGATAGCTGAAGGTAGAGATAAGGACCCTAAGCAGATCCTGAGTAGGATACAGGTAGCAAGAGCTTTCAATACTCATCATCAGATGTTACTGGCAGATAAAGCCCTTGATATGGGCAAAGACAAGAACGTTAAATTACTGGTAGTAGATTCATTAACTGCACACTTCAGAGCAGAATATGTAGGAAGAGGTGCCCTTGCTGAAAGACAGCAGACACTAAACAAGCATCTACATAAATTGCTGAAATTTGCAGATAGACACAACGCAGCGATAGTCGTTACCAATCAAGTCACAGCTAATCCAGACCAATTCTTTGGAGATCCTACAAAACCTATAGGTGGTCATATTGTAGGACATACAGCCACTTTCAGAGTATACCTAAGAAAGAGTAAAGGTGACAAGAGAATAGCAAGATTGGTCGATTCACCTAATATGCCTGAAGGTGAAGCAGTATTTAAGGTGGAGGAAAAAGGAATTGTAGAGTAAAAACTCTCAACTTATTTTTAATCAAACCCTTTTAAAATAATATTATTTATTTTATAAATTTAGTGGGGTTTTTGGTTTTCATTTTTTTATATTTAAATATTGTCCAATTTTATCACATCATTTACCACAACATTTAAATTCATCTACGAGAAATTAACACTATGGGGTATTCGGGGCTAGTAGGTTAGAGTGCATCCCATCCCACCATCCTGACACAACTAGCCCCCTCCCTTTTTTCATTTTTCTAAAAATATTGAGTATATACTATACCTACAATTAATATTATGAGCAGAGAAATCCATATCGCAACAGCCTTTATACTCAACCTTTTTGCTTTATCTGCTTCCCACCATGTACTCGGTTGGAAACCCTGTGCGATAAAGGTCAGTACACCTGAGAGATTTATACAGATAAAATTGATCATGAAGAGAAGTAACGCCTTCAACCCAAGAATCATATATCCTGAACCCATTAGCAGACCTGATGTAGCCAGCGCTGGTACCAATGCTAGAGCGACCATCACTCCGATAAGAGCAGAAGATAATCCCCTCGTATATGCAAGTGCACCAGCACTTCCTGATGCCAAGGCTAAAGCAACGTGGATCAATCCTACTTCTGTTCTAGAGGCTAACTGCGCTGAATTTGGATTAACAAAAAGTATTATTCCCAGTCCGATTGAAACTAATAGGGACAATACTATACCCACAGCACTTGTTTTGATAGCTTTTCTAGCTAGATTAGAATCAGCAAGAGTCGTTGCCAGTGATAATCCAACGTTAGGACCTAACATCGGTGCTATCACCATCGCACCAACGATCACTGCTACCTCGTTCCGAACAACACCGATGGCTGCAACGATAGATGAGAGAACTATCAATAAAAGATAAACACTGGTGAGGTTACTCTGGTCTTTTACATCAGCGTAGATCTCTTCTCTACTAACTCCCCTGGTTTCTTTACCTTCATCTTCTTTCTTCTCTTTCTTACCCTTCTTCTCTTCATCCTCATCTTCAAACTGATTTGGAATAGAAGCCTCCACATGAAATAGAAGTAACCTAAAAGTATCATAATGACTGAAATTATCCTTGAGCTTATCTATAACAGTCTGGCTTTTCTCAGCATCGACCAAGATCTTAAAAAGGATCTTATTTTCAGTTATATCCTCACACCAGAATTCTAAAACCTTCTCATCATCCTTCAATAGATCACGAGATTCTTTTTCTCTATCCTCTGGTATGATCATCTCTATTAGTCTCAGCAAAGTTTCAGCCACCTTACAATCTTAACATATATATTTTAAATTTACTAGTTTTTTGGTCAATTTGTTTTATGGGAAGCGATAAATGCCTGTCCAACAGGGACTCCCATGTCACCGTTAGGTATCTTGTTATGAACTATCAACTCATATCCTTCTTCATTTAAACGATTTCTTATGGTCTCAACTATGGGACGGTTATAGGATACTCCTCCCGAGATTCCGATTGATCCGATACCTTTTTCTTCCGCTGCTTTGATCGCTGCTTGGGATAGCGATCTAGAAACCGAGGATACGTAAGAAACTGCTTTATCTTCTTCCTTCATATTATCTTCCTGCATCTCCACGAAGCTGTCAAGAGTTTTTATCGTATCTTTTTCAACAGGAATCTCGTATTCTTTTTCCTCACTTCCTTCGAATAGTAAGCTTTCCAGTTTCATGGCTGGTTCACCTTCATATTTCCTTTCACAGCATACATCTAAAGTACAGGATACAGCATCTAACAGTCTCCCAAAACTGCTCGTCAAAGCACTGTCAGACATCATCTTATCGAATATCTCAGCTTGTCTTTCATCGAAATGATCTGCTTCTAAACCTAATTTTCGCTGGATCGCATACACAAGCCTTCTAGGATCTTTTACAGCCTGACCCCCACCGATCAACGGAAAATTTTCTAGATGATACATCCTCTCATAATCTTTCCCTGTGCAGTAAAGCACTTCTCCACCCCAACTGTTGCCATCCTCACCGTAGCCAGTACCATCGATTGCTATACATACTATCTCGTCTAAGTCATGTTCTAATAACAATGATGCACCGTGGGCCCAGTGATGCTGGACCTCGACTATATCAGCATCAAATCCCTCAGCATACTCCAGGCCTAACTTCCTGCTCTGATACTTTGGATGCAGGTCGACACCTACTGCCGATACATCATCTATACCCAAAATATCTGTCAGGTAATCCACAGTATCTTCATAGAATACTTTGGTTCTATATGAACCAAGATCGCCAAGATACTGACTCGGATAAAGTCTTCCATCTTTAGAAAACGCGATACATCCACTCTGGTCCGCCCCTGCACCCATCACGGTATCTTCAAAGAAATCTAAATAATCTGGGACGTAACCTCTTGAGCGGCGGATCATCGCCAAGTCATCACCATGAACACGGATCAACGAATCATCTATCCTGTTTGCTATACTCCTGTTATGGAGTAAGAAATAATCAAGATCAAGTTCAAACGCATCTTTATTTCTGATTATCATAGGTTCCTTTGGTATATTAGCGCTGGTCATGATCAAGGCATCTTCATCAATTTTATCAAATATCAGATGATGTAAACCGGTGTATGGAAGCATGACACCTATCGTCGGTAAATCCGGAGCAGCTAGATCTAACAGATCTTTTTGTTTTTCCTTTTTCTCGTATATCATTATTGGTCGTCTAGGTCCGGTCAACACATCCTCACGCTCAACTACTGCATATTCTGATACCGTTTCAACATCAGGCATCATCACAGCAAACGGCTTCTCTGGTCTGTGATATTTGTCTCTCAATTCTGGGATGCTTGCCAATTTACATACTATATGCATCCCGCCCCAGCTCTTAGCGACTGCTATCTCTCCATCCTCTATAAGTTCGCAGAATACATCTATACCGCCTAACTTTTCCTTATCAGCGTTGTACAAAGTATAATGTGGTCCACAATCTGGGCAGGATGTAGTCTGAGCATGAAACCTCCTGTCCATCGGGTCTTCATACTCTTCTTTACACACCTCACACATGGGAAATTCTTTCATAGTTGTCTTCTCTCGATCATATGGAAGAGAATATATTGCAGAATATCGTGCACCGCAGTTCGTACAGTTTGTAAATGCATACTTTTCTCTTCTGTCTCCTGCAGTTCTCATTTCTTCAAGACAATCATCACAAAGGGCGGTATCTACTGGGATGGTAGATGATTCTTTTTCTCCTTCTGAACTTGGAACTATTGCAAAATCTTCTCTTTCCACTCTTTCTTCATAGGTATCTACTTCAGTTATCTCAGCCAGAGGAGGAAGGTTTTTTTCCAATTCATAGATGAATTCATCAACATCACCATCTATCAATACCTCGACCTCACTCCCCATATTCTTGACATGACCACTCAAATCCAACGATTTAGCCACTCTATAAACCGTCGGACGAAAACCTACACCCTGTACAGTACCTTTGATAACTATCCTCATCAACAATGAAACAATGAGAGTCTTTTTTATACATTTCCATCAAAATCCTTTTTAGACAATAAGATATACTGTAGTGATGATCTGTGGCATAGACGAGGCTGGAAGAGGGCCCGTGATCGGTCCAATGGTGATCGCTGGGCTCATAGTCAGTGATGATGTAGAGTTAATGGAATTGGGTGTAAAAGATTCAAAAAGACTCACCCCCTCAAAAAGGTCAGAACTTTATGAAGATATCACAAAGATGTCTGATTACTGTTTAAGAGTCATAACTGCTGAAGAGATAGACTCCCTTAGAAAATCTAAAAGTTTGAATAAGATTGAATCAAACAACTTCGCATCGATAATAGAAGAGCTCTGTTCAGAGGGAGATGTTGCATACGTAGATTCAGCATCAACAGATGAGAAGAAGTTTGGATTGGAGATCAAGAATAAGCTTGAAAATCAAATAGAAATCGTCTCAAAACATGAAGCAGACGACACTTATCCAATAGTCTCTGCAGCATCTATAATCGCAAAAGTCAGAAGAGATGAAGAAGTTGCTAAGATATCTGAGGAAATAGGTAGAGACATCGGAAGTGGATATCCTTCAGATATGAGAACAAGAGATTTTCTTAACAATTGGATAGCTGAAAATGGTGATTTACCACCTTATACAAGAAAAAGCTGGCAGACATGTAAAGACCTGATAAATCAATCAAAAACCAAAAGTTTAGACGATTTCTGAAAAGATTTTTATTGATTAAGCTCCTAACTCATGTAGGTCGATGTTCATGAGTGAAGAAATAAACGGTAAAAGTGTACTAGAAGATATGGTTAATAAGTTTAAAACGAAGATTAAAGAAGATGAAGAATTAAAAGAGAAGGTTAAGGATTATGATAGAACAATAATGATTGATTTTAAAGAGGGAGACTATTATAATACTGAATTTAAAGGGGGAGAGATCGAAGATATAAAAGAAGGGTCCATAGAGGATGCTGATATAACTATTAAGACAGATCCAGAAACACTCCACAATCTTTTGGAAGGAAATATGGGTGCAATGGAAGCCTACGCAAAGAAAAAAATAAAGATAGACGCGTCTTTGACAGATATGCTAAAGATAAAAGATATGCTCTAGCTGTATCTATCAACTTTATCGTCAGGAAGTTTCATAAATTCTCTCAATAAGGTAGTCGCATAACTTCCTTTATTCAAACCAAAATTCAAGTTTAAACCACCAGATTCTAAATTCCAGTCAAATTTTTTAACAGGTGCGAATATTTCTCTTCTTGTACCTTTTGAGGATATAGACGATATCTTGGGGATGATAAAATCGTCTTTCTCTACACTCTCATCTTCGATCACTTTTCTCTCGATCTCTCCCATCTCACCTTTGCTAAATTTAGACTGACAACCGAACAGAGTAGCACTCACATATGCCTTACACTGCTTAACCATGGAGGATGCTTTCTCCAAATTCCTCTCAGTTACCTCTACCTTGGTATTCTTATTTGGCAAACCGTTTTTATCTGCTGGCAGAAGTATATCTCCAACCAAAACATCATCCACTGGAAAACCTTTTCTCATCCTTAAGCATATGATCTTATTGAAAAGATAAGACTGATAAGCATGAACAAACATCATTAGTAGATTATGTGGTAATGTTTTCAAAGCACCTACGTAATCCCCTGGATTCTTTGAAAGATGTCTGATTATACCTTTCTCAAACGTGAGCATATCAGGGTAATAGTCCAAAGCCTCTTCATACACCCATTCATTCTCCAACCTTTCCCTAGCCTCATAACATCTTTCATCCTCACCTTTAAAGGGATTAGCTATGTACAATTTTACTGCATCTTCAAATTTGCCATCTATGATCCTCTTACCAATTTTATGGGTGATAGGCCGGATCGTTCCGAACCTTTGAACTCCGAACCAGTTTGGAAATCCGCCATGTTCCTTTATCTTTTCGCCGATCTCATCAGCCCTTTCTTTAACATCTTCTTGAGGAGGTTCTAAATCTCTTACCACTATCTCAAAATCATTACCTGTGTGAGCCCCTATATACAAAGACCTGTGTGAAGTGAATCGATCTTGAATTTCAACATCTTCTAAATTCAAAGAATCTAGTTTCTCCGGACCTGTTTTAAAAGACATCCATTGAACAGTAATAGCCCTTTTATCCTTTGTACCAGCAAATGCAATATCATCTCTAGATATATTCAAAGACTGAGAAAGTTTTCTAACTAATCTGTTAGTTTCCCAATTGCGAGACCAAACTTTAGCTATAGTATATTCTCCTTCTGTTTCTTCAAACAAGTCTATACGTTCTTCTACTCTGAAATCCTCCGGATATTTTTTCAATTTCCCTCCAATACCAGGGGTTTCAGTATAGAAGAGTTCCAACCCCACCTCACTTTCCATCTATTTTCCACCTTAAGGTGTTTTTACTCTTCTTCTTCACCAAACATATTTTCGTAAATTTCCTCAAATATATCTTTAAAATATTGAGATATTTCTATAAGTACTTCTTTAGGATCCTCTCCTTCTTCTACTTCCATCTTTAAGATCGGATCGTCCAATTCTTGGTGTTCTACAGAATAAGTCGCATCTGTTACTCTTTCATCTTGTAGCAATTGTTCTATCAGAGGATACATCACAGTTTCGTCTGCATCTCTTACTTTAACCTCAAGTACGTTTTCAGTCCTTTCTAGTACTTTGAATTCCATATTCATTTCACCATTTTGGATTTAAGATTTGATATTTGTAGTTTTTACTATTATTTAAGGTATTTGTTTACCATCTTTATAGCACAGACATCTCCGCACATGGAGCAGGCATCTTCTTCAGATGGATTCTTCTCTTTCCTGTATCTCTCTGCCTTTTCAGGATCTACAACTTTATCGAACATATTATCCCAGTTCAGTTCATGTCTTGAACTGGATATCTTTTTATCTATATCTTTGTCTATTCCCTTAGCAACATCAGCAGCATGTGCAGCTATTTTAGATGCGATTGTACCTTCTCTTACATCTTCTACATCAGGCAAACCAAGATGTTCAGCAGGTGTTACATAACATAGGAAATCAGCTCCTTTATAGGCCGCTAAAGCCCCACCGATGGCTCCGGCTATATGATCATAACCAGGGGCAAAATCGGTTACAAGTGGGCCAAGAACGTAAAAAGGAGCACCGTCACAGACATCCTTTTCGATATTTACATTGGTATCCACCTGATCAAGAGGCACATGACCAGGTCCTTCAACCATGGCTTGAACATTTTTTTCTCTAGACTTCTGTACCAATTCACCCAATGTTATCAATTCTTGTATCTGGGGCCTATCAGTTGAATCAGCTATCGAACCGGGTCTAAAACCATCACCTAAACTTAATGTTAGATTATATTCCTCAGCTATCTCTAAAAGATAATCAAATTCCTCATAAAGTGGATTCTCTCTTTCATTATGAAGAATCCATGCAGTAAGGAATGAGCCCCCTCTACTGACTACATTTGTCAACCTTCCACTTTCTTTTAAACTGTCAACTACCTTTTTAGTTACACCACAGTGAACTGTTACAAAATCAACACCATCTTTAGCATGCTTTCTTATACTGTTGAATATATCATCTGAAGTCATATCCACAACTGCACTTTCTCTAGCTTTAGTCAAACCACACTGATAGATAGGTACAGTACCTATCGGTAGATCAGTCTTTTCGATTATCTTTTTTCTTATCTTGTCAATATCCCCACCGGTGCTGAGGTCCATCACAGCATCTGCACCATATCTTTCTGCGACCTCTAGTTTTTCCAGCTCTTCATCTATGTCACTCTTATCTTTTGAAGTACCTAGATTTACATTTACCTTTATCTTTAAATCGTCTCCTATTGGTTTTGGTACAGGATTATGTATTGGATTATGAGGAATGACCGCTCTACCCTCTTTTATTGATTTAGTTAGTCTTCCAGCTGAAACAGGTTCGGTTTTAGAGGCTTTCTTTACTATATCTGGCACACCTTGTTCACATCTATATGGTAAGGTCATCTGTCGAGCATGAGAGGTTAACACTTAAAACTTTTTTGATATGTGTAATTCTAATGATATATAGGTAAAACCTTTATATTCACACCCCCCATTATTATTTTCCAACAAAATAGAGGTGAACCCCTTTGGCTGAAGAAAAGCAAATCATATGTGACTCCTGTGACGCTGAAATTCCTGCAGATTCTGAGATATGCCCTGTTTGTGGTGTCAAGATAAAAGATACTGGGCAAGAAAAGGATGAGGAAGAAGAATCTCTAGACGAAGTAATGGAATATATAATTGGAGAAGAAGATGACGATGAGATTCTAGATAAAATAAAAACGATAGGTTCTTCAACTGAAGAAGCAGCTGAAGAATCATTTTTAGAAGAGGAAGTAATAGGAGAGGATTTTGTAGAAGATGAATTCGATGAAGAAACAGAAGAGACTATTGAAGAATATGAAGAAGAGGAAGAAGAAGTTGTTGAATTCGAATGTCCAGTCTGTGGAACAATAGTATCAGAAGAAGATTCAAAATGCCCCAACTGTGGCGCTATTTTTGAGACTGAAGAAGAAGGGGTTGAACCAGAAAAGCTTGAAGAATTAGAAGAGGGGATGGATTATGTAGAAGATGAATTAGAGGAGCTTGCAGATTCTAATATCGACCTAACCTACTTGAACAATGGATTAAATGATTTGATAGATAGTTATGAAGAATCAAGATATGAAGAAGGGTTAGAGATCTTAGGAGTTTTAAAGACACAGATAAAGGATTTTAGAAAAATAATAAAGCTGACAGAGAATTCAAATAATTGTATAAATACCATTTCTGATAAAACTGATACGAAAGCCTTTGAGAAAAGGCTTGATTCTATTATAGATAAAGCTGAAGTTGGAGAATATAAACCTTCTCTAAAAGAAGCAAAAGAACTCAATCAAGAACTAGAGCAAATTAGATCTGAATATGAGGAAGAAAAAGAAGAAGTAAAAAAGGAATTCGAGTCAAAAATGAAAAATGCAAAAAAGCATCTTAACAAGGTTAGGGGTAAAAAAATAGATATCTCTGATATTAAAAATTGCATGAAAAAGGCAGTATCATCCAAAAAGAAAAATGAGTACTCTGAAGGAATAGAGCATGCAGAGGATGTTATAACAAAATCTGAATCTGTTCTTGAAGTCATAGACCTGATCGAAGCAGGAAAAGATAAGATAAGGAAGCTGAAAAATGAAGGTGCTTCATACAGTCAATATTTAGAAAAACTAAAAAAAGGAAAATCTGAGGCTGATGAAAGTGAATATGATCTATCCATAGAAACGTTAGAAGCCGTTTTAGATGAATTGGAAGAAGAATTGAAGAAAATTGAAGAAAAGGAAATAAAGGAAACTGAAGAAAAGAAAAAGAAAGAGATAAAAAAAGAGGAATTGATGGGAGACTTAGATGAGATATTAGAGGAAGCTAAACAAAATATGAAAAAAGTCAGAAAAACAAAGATATCAGTTCCGTCAGTGAAAAATACATTTAAAAATGCAGTACAGGCAAAAAATAAAGAAAAATATGAAGAAGCTATCAAAAAAGCTGAAGAAGTGAATAAAAGAGCTGAAAAAATCTTAGAAGTCAGTGAAATGATAGATGAAGCCCGTTCAAAGATTAAAGATCTGAAAGATAAAGGTATAGAACCTCAGAAATTTTTAGATGAACTAAAAGAAGTAAGGGAAAAGGCAGATAACGGAGATTTTAAGGATTCTATTAAAAAATGTGAGGACCTTATCGACGAATTAGAAGAAGCTATTGTTGAAGCAGAGCAAAAAGAGAAGGAAAAGGAAAAATTGTCTGGAGAAATCCAAGAACTCGCCTCAAAATTTGATGATTTGTTAGAAGAAGCAGATAATTTGAATGTAGATACAAAGGAAGCTGTTGATCTGAAACAATCTGCTGTAAAAAACCGTGAAGAAGGAGATATAGAAAAAGGAATGGATCAGCTAAAAAGTGCAATAGAAAAAATTCATGAATCGATAGAAGACGAAGTGGAAGAAAAATTGATGGAGTTAGAACTAAATCTAGAAGATGGCTGGGATGAAGAAGCAACTAAAACCGCTCAAAATTTAATTGATAGTATCCGAGATAAGATTGAGGAAAAAAGATATGAAGATATACTAGAACTACTCGATGAGGCTGAAGATAAGGCTGAAGAGGCACTAGGACCCATATCAAAATTAGAAGAAAAGATTTCCAATACAGATGAGATAATATTTGAAGTTAAGATTTTGGAATATGATGTATCTGATGCTGAAGAAGAGCTAGAAAAAGCGAAAGAAGAATTAGAACTAGGAGACTGGGATGAAGCTGAGAAACATTTAGAATCAGCTGAAGATATGATAGCTGATAAAATACCTGAACTCCTGAAATCGAACATAAAGAAATCAAGAGATGAATTACGTAAAGCAAAAATCAAAGGAATCGATATCTCTGGTGCTGTATCTTTATTGAAAGAAGTAAAAAATGCTCAAAAAGATGATGAATATACAAAAGCTTTTGAAAAATATCAACAATTTAAAGAAGAAATGGAAGATATAAAAGAAAAATATTGATCAAGAAAAGAATAAAATAGTAGTAGAATCAAAGGTGTTGTGATGGAAAAAGATTTTGAACTTGCAGTTTTCGATATGGACGGAGTTCTAGTAGATGTAGAAAGTTCATGGGTCTGGGTTCACGATTATTTCGATGTTAACAATGACCACTCTTTAGAATTGTATCTGAACGGAGATATAGATGATCTAGAGTTCATCAGACGAGATATTGAACTTTGGAAAAGTAAAGATAAAGATCTGACTAAAGACAATATAAAGTCTATATTATCTGATGTTCCTGTAATGGACGGATACAACAAATGTTTGGAACATCTTAAAGAAAAACAATACAAAACTGCCATCATAAGTGGTGGATTGAAACCTCTTGCAGAACAGATCGGTTCTGAATACTTTGACAAAATAAAAGCTAACGATTTAGAAGAAAGAAATGGGAAATTATCTGGAGAAGGTGTCCTAGAAGTCCAATTGAAAGATAAAGGTTCAGCTTTCAAAGAACTCCTGCATGATCTTAATATAAAACCTGAAAAATGTATTGCAGTGGGTAACAGCTTCATCGATTCACCGATGTTGGATAAAGCTGGGTTAGGGATTGCTTTTGATCCTGCTGATTCAAAAGTTAAAAAGGCTGCAGATATTATCGTAGAAGAAAAAAACCTTTGCAAGATATTGGATTACATCTAATACCCTTTCTTTAATACAAAGATTTTAATTACTATTGTCCTTTTATTAATATATTATGACAGATGAAAAGATGAAAGATCTCAGTTTAGAAGAGATCGCTAAAAAGATCGAATCTATGGAGATAAGAGGGGCAGGTAAGATAGGAAGAGCTGCTGCGTGGGGTTTGAAAAATTCAGTATCGTCCTATGAAGGAGAAGATATTGAAGAATTAAAGGATTTGATCAATGAAGGTAAAGAACGGTTAAAATCAACTAGGCCAACAGCTGTTTCACTTCAAAACACTATAAGATATGTTTTAAAGGGGAGTTCTAAAGACGTCAAAGATAGAAAAAGAATGATCCTAAACCGGGCGAATGGATTCATAGAGAAATCAATTAACGCAGGAAAAAAGATAGCTGAATATGGAGGAAGTAGGATCAAGGATGGTGATGTAATTCTCACTCACTGCAACAGTTCTATGGCAATCGGATGCATAAAGTATGCCTGGGACGAAGGAAAAGATATAAGGGTTATAGCTACAGAATCTAGACCTAAGAAACAGGGGTATATAACAATACGTGAATTATCAAAACATGGTATCCCTGTGACTCTGATTGTAGATTCAGCAGTTAGACATAAGATGAAAGATGTGGATAAAATTTACGTGGGTGCTGACACCATAGCTTCAAACGGTGCTGTTATCAATAAAATAGGCACTTCGCAGGTTGCCTTGTGTGCACATGAAGCCAGAGTTCCTGTTACGGTGTGTGCTGAAACTTATAAATTTTCAAGCGAAACAGTATTTGGTGATCTTATAGAGATAGAAGAAAGAGACCCCAATGAGATAGTTGATCCTGAAGATTTTCCTGGGGTAGATATCAGCAACCCTGTTTTCGACGCTACTCCCTCTAAATACATAGATTCTATCATTACAGAGAAAGGTGTTATATCCCCCTCATACGCATATAAAATAATCAAGGAGATGGAAGAATGACAATAGATTATCTTGCATTGGGTGAAGAGCTTGATCCTGAAGAATACATGATATGTGAATATACGGTCAAAAGCGATCTAGATATCGAGACTGCTGGTAAAAGGATAGCTGAAGAAGAATCAACAGGTACCTGGACCTTACCTACTACTCTTTCAGATGACATCTTAGAAAAGTATGGTGCAAAGGTCGTAAAAGCAGAAGGGAATCAAGTAACGATTGGTTATCCGACAGTAGATTTTTCAGGTGATATAGGGGGTATTCCTCAGATACTCAGTATAATCGCCGGAAATCTGTTCGGTTTGGACTCATTAGATGGCGTAAGGCTAATAGATTTAGAGATCCCTTCAAAAATAGTCAATCAATATCCTGGACCACAATTCGGTATCAAAGGTTTAAGGAAAATATTGGATAGACCTGAGAAACCTCTGATAGGAACAATAGTCAAACCAAAAATAGGTTTACCTCCAGAAGAATTTTCAGATTACATCTATGACGCGGGAAAGGGTGGTTTGACTAACTCAAAAGATGATGAAACACTTGTAGATCAAGATTTTTGTCCATTAGAAGATAGAGTAAATAAAGTGAGTGAAAAGTTAGACCTCTTAGAAGATGAAGGTCATAAAATGATACATGCCCACAACATCAGTACCACTACACATAAAATACTAGAGGCTGCTGACCTGGCTCTTGAAAATGGTGCAAGACAACTTATGGTTGATGTTCTAACTGTAGGCTTTTCAGGTGTTCAAGCACTAGCTGAAGACCCATCTATAGATGTACCAATACACGTACATAGAGCAATGCACGGTGCTATAACGAAGAATCCAGAACATGGCATATCGATGCCAGTGATAGCCAAATTGGTCAGGATGGCAGGTGGAGATGCGTTACATACTGGAACGTATGGCATAGGCAAGATGCATGCTGATTTTGAAGAAGAGATGCATTCCAAAAAAGTATTACTAGATAAAATGCACGGATTAAATAAGATGATGCCAGTAGCTAGTGGTGGACTACATCCGGGACTGGTTCCAGAATTGGCAAAGATCAGCGGTTGGGATGTCCAGATCCAAGCAGGAGGAGGCGTCGCTGGTCATCCTGATGGCGTGAGAGCTGGTGCTTCTGCACTAAGACAAGCTGTAGATTCTGCATTTAAGGATATAAATCTTAAGAAATATGCTGAGGATCACGAAGAATTAAAAAAGGCACTTGATAAATGGATGTGATACTTTGGAATTGAAGGCTAAGAAGATAGATCTTGAAGCGGGAGATTACGTTGTAGTTTTAAATAAAAAAGATGCTGAACGATTAGGATTGAGAAGTCAATCTAGAGTTAAGGTCACAAAAGATGACAAAAATATTACTGCTATCATCGAAACCTCTAAATCGTTGGTTGAAGAAGGATGTATAGGTTTACTGCACAAAGTTTACGATAAATTAGATGCTCAAGAAGGGGATAGTCTCGGAATAGTACAGACAGGTAGACCTGAATCCATAGAACATATAAAAGAAAAATTGGAGGGGAAGGAACTTTCAACCCACGCGGTCAATGAGATTATAGAAGATATAGTAGATCAAAAATTATCAGATATCGAACTATCTGCTTACGTCTCAGGAGTTTATTCTCAGGGCATGAGTAATCGAGAGATGAGAGACCTGATAGAAGCGATGTATAAAACTGGTGATGTCATCGAATTCGATAAACATCCTATTTTCGATCATCACAGTATAGGTGGTGTCCCTGGAAATAAGATAACATTACTGATTGTACCGATAGTCGCAGCTGCTGACCTTACCATACCAAAAACAAGTTCAAGAGCTATATCCAGTGCCGGTGGTACTGCTGATATATTTGAAGTACTATGCAACGTCACTCTATCCACAGACAAAATAAAAAATATTGCTGAAGACATAGGTGGCACAATAGCTTGGGGAGGAGCTGTCAATCTAGCACCAAGTGATGACATGATAATACGAGCAGAATACCCTCTACGGATCGACCCTTATCCACAAGTGATAGGTTCAGTGCTCTCAAAGAAAAAAGCTGCTGGTGCTGAATATCTTGTGATGGACATACCTGTCGGACCGAATACAAAAGTAGAGAGTATGGAACTAGGAAGAAAGTATGCAAGAGATTTTGTTGCTTTGGGTGAAGAGATCGGTATCAAAGTTAGCTGTGCCTTGAGTTATGGAGGACAGCCGGTAGGGAATGCAGTGGGACCTGCAATAGAGGCTAAAGAAGCCCTAGAGGCTTTAGAAGGAAAAGAAGTACCCTCAAGTCTTATCGAAAAATCTACTAGTCTTGCAGGCATGGTATTAGAGCAAGGCGGTTTCAGAGAGGGAAAAAAGAAAGCGAAGCAGCTCCTAGAGAACGGGAAAGCTCTCGAAAAAATGAAAGAGATAATTGAACATCAAGGAGGAAACCCAGATATTAAGTCTGAAGACGTCCCTATAGGTAAACATAAAAAAGAAGTCTTTTCTAACCGTGAAGGGTACGTGGACAGTATAAACAATCATGATATAATACAAATAGTAAGAACTGCTGGCGCTCCTCACAATAAAGGTGCCGGTCTTATCCTACATAAGAAGAAAGGGGATAAAGTCTGTCTAGATGAACCACTTTATACGATCCATTCTGAACATAAAAGAAAGCTTGATGAGGCCGTAAAATTAGCTAATCATCTGCAGCCCTTGAAAATAGAGGGAATGATTCTGGAAAAACATCCCGATTACAAAAATGTCTAGGCATGATGTCTTAGCCTGATAGCTTCACCAGCTTCAGCTTCTTTCATCTCTAGGCCGGACATTGTAGCAGGCCCAACACCTCTCAACTCGCCATCATGAACGACTATCACTTCATCTTCTGGAGCGATCTGAGGGTCAGCATCTTTTACGCCTACAGCGAAAACACTACCTTTCGGTTGGAAATCATCTATCTCAGCTTGGAATATATTCTCTCTCTGCAGAATCTCTGCACCATGTAATGTTAAAGATATAAGACCTCTTTTGGAAACTATCATACCTCTCTGGTGAGTTTCATCCATGATCTTGTAATCAGGATATCTACCTCTGATATATGTACCCTCAACCAATTTATCTCCTTTTTCTCCAAACTGAAATCGTGAAAATGAACGTAAATTTTCTTTCAAATATTCACTCCTGTTTCCTCTCCCTTCCCCACAGTAATCCTGTAAGGTCTCTCTCAGTCTATCTATAGATTCATCTTCAGTAGGATGCTTACTTTTGGTTGTATCTATACATTCGAGCTCATCTATAACAAAATCCATATCCTTTGGCAGATGACTGATTATATGTTTGTATTCTCCTTTCTCAATTATAGAATTTATCAATTCCAATATCATTTCCTTTTCTTCTGTAAACCATTGATGGGAAACAGGTATATCGTACTGCTGTGCAGGATAGAACTGCTCGATCTCTCTAGGAACCGCTCCTAGAGGAGAAGTAAGTATAACTTCGTGTATCTTTGTCCAGTCAGAATCACCTGTAGCCTCTCTTATCCTTTTATGTGACCTTGATTGAAAATATGGTTTATATGCTGAACACGGTAAAAGTAGAAGTACATCTCTGTCCGGTGGTTCATATCTGTTTTTTATTCTTTTTCTAAATCTCTCGATATCGGGTCTATTAAGACCTTCACGAGTAGTAACATCTATTTTATCCCCTGTTACTGGAACCTCGTTCTTGAATATTTCATATTCGTCATCAGCTTTCCTCAAGACTTCGACCATCCATGGTTCAGACCTTACTCTACTCTCAACCAATTCTCTTATAGCTTTTCTTTTGATAGCTTCCCTGACTATTCTCAATTCATCATACAAATTTTTATAACTTTTCTCAGGATCTCCTGGAAAACCCATCCAATCCGTTAATTCGATTTGATCCAAATTTAAATATTCAACAAAAACTGAATCAAAAAGATCGACACCAAGATAGGATAATAATGCAATATTGTTAGGCTGAGCTATTCCTGGAGTATATATCAGTTTATGGAAGGGTATCTTTTTCCTTAGATTGATTATTTTTTCGAACAATGAAGGAGCCCTTCCTAGCAACTGAGGTGAATTCCCTATTATATACAACTCTGCTTCTGGATCAGGTTCCTGATCATATAATACTTGTATCTTCTCTGAACCCCCTTTGGATCTAGTGTAATCATCATCGATCTCTTCAGGATAGCCAAATGTAGAGGGAACTGAATTTATATCCTCATTGATTTCAAAAATTGATGAAGGAATATGAAGTGTTGAATCATTCGATTCTGATATCGTCACTTCTGCGTATCTAGGTGTTTCAACTCCTTTTCCCTCTATATAAAAAATATTTGGAACATCAATTCTATTGTCGTTTAATTTCCAATAGCCTTTCTTAGAAAGGCCCCATCTTTCAGTAATCTCGATCATCTAAAAACATTAAAACAAACAGGTTAAAAAGTATTCTTATATAAGGAAGGTTTTAAAAATATAAAAAAAAGGACTAAGTTTTTTACTTAGTCCTCTTTCATTATCTTCATCCAGCCGCCTGATTCGTAGACAGCTAAATTTCGTTTTTCGAGTTTGTTTTCAAAATCATCCCAGGAGATAACCTTGATTCTGTCGTTATTACCTTTTGTAAATTGAATGCCATTGGTGCCGCTTACCTGTCCTGGTTTTAGTCCTTTTTCATCAGCGATTTCCTTTGCTTTGGAAACGCTTATTTTTTCCATGCTCATATTATATCCACCTTCTATTGTAGAGTTTTTATGACGTTAAGCAAGAAAAGTTCCTTGCTTTATCCGAAAAATATGACGTCTTTCGGATGACATACGTCATATCTTACCCCAGAATCTAAATAACCTATTAATATAAATATATTTCGCTAATAATCAGAGGTTTTGAGTGTTTATTTACCTAAAAGAAGCGATATTTAACCCTTGAAAAGGGTTTTTGTCTGACAAAAAAATTTCATAAAAATATCAACATAAACCGATATGTTTAAATAAACATAAAGAAATTGAGGAACTAGTAACCTGACGAAAATAAGCTCAACTTAGGCGGGATTTAAGCAAATCTAAGAATAACGAAGCCTGCAAAGTTATGGACCAAAGAAAAGAGAACGATAAGACTCTACTAGGAATATATTAGCACTATGATCAAAAAAATCTGTCAGACAAAAAATATGGTGGTCAAAGGTGGCTCCTTCAAATAAAATATTGTTCTCGATTCCCCAAATCCTGACAATATTAATAAAAAATGAAGGAGCCACTTTTTATTACTATTATAGAGATTTCTTAAGTGTAGTTTTATTCTTTAAAGATCGGCACATAAACATCTAATTTTGAGTCCTCTAGATCCTCTATTCCTTTGAATTCCGTCTCATCGTACCTTTGGTAGTCGAAAAGGTAACCGTTGACCATCCTTAAATAGTAATCTGAATCGGGTAGCCACTGATTATACACTATATCTTCCCATTCATTAATCTCTTGACCTTCCAGTTTAAAATTTACATATGTACTAGCAGGAATCACTTTAGCAGTCAGGTCGATAGGTATGTACTCAAAATCTTCCACATCTACACCGATGAACGTTCTGAAAGCTCCACTTTCTTTGAAAGCTTCTTCCTTCCATATATGCATCTCATATGAGTACTTTTCATTGATCACCTTATCTTCTATCAGGTCCCAATTCTGTTTACAGAAATCGGAAAATCTGCCCCAGAGATCATTTATCTCATTATCTTCGCCTTCCACATTTTCAATGAATCCGTAATATTCCATACCCAATAACCTGATAGGATCATTTTCTATTATCTCAACATCCATGATTACCACCGTTTTTAATTCACATCACTTCACTGCCTGGAGAGACCTCTTTATCTAGACCTACTGCACCTTCTTCATCTTTCAAGACGTAGGCCTTTTCATCTTTCACCAGAACCGCAGCTAATCCTTCGAATTCTTCAGAACTTACAGGATCAAGAGATCCACCAGCATCTATCTTACCATCGTTCCATTGAGCTATCTTGAACTCGTAATCCTGGAAATCATTGAAAGATATCTCCTCTGCACCCTTTGTAGTATCTTTGAGAACATTGCCGACTTCTCCTTCTGGAGCTAGTAAAGAAACTGTTTCACCTTCCTGGGCAGCCAGCATCATACCTTCTGATTTGATACCTCTCAGTTTTGCAGGTGCTAGATTGGCGACTACAGCTATCTTCTTTCCTTCCATCTCTTCTTTTTCATAGTATGGCTTTAAACCAGCGACCAATGTTCTCTCTTCATCCCCGATATCTACTCTAGTGATGTACAGCTTATCAGCGTTCGGATGCTCTTTGACTTCTGTTATCTTTCCTATCCTTAAATCTAACTCACTCAGTGAATCCATAATATCAGACCTTGCTTTTATATCCTCAAAATCTATAGTCTTGTAAAGAGGTTTTGGTTCTTTCAATTCGGTACCTTCCTCTATACCTACTTTGTGTTCGTCCCAAGAGTGTTCATGTACCGATCCTTCCTGATTCAGATAGGTCCATAATGTATCCATACTGTTTGGGAGATAAGGTGCTCCTGCTATTGCGACAGCCTTAACTATCCTTAAAGAGATATTCAGGATGGTCTTACATCTTTCTTCGTTCTCTTTAATCACAGACCATGGTTCCTGGTCATTGAAGTATCTGTTTCCTTCTCTGGAAAGCTCTAAAAGGACTCTAAGACCTTCTTTGAACTTAGCTTGAGAGATGAACTCACCAACTCTCTCTACTTTTTTATCTATAGTATCCAGGATCTCTTCATCTCTATCTGTAAGTTCTCCAGATTTGGGTACATGCCCATAATTCGAATGCGTAAATGATAAGACCCTATGTACGAAGTTACCAAGATTTCCTACCAACTCTGAATTGTTCTTTTCAGCAAATTCTTCCCAGGTAAAATTGGTATCCTTCAGCTCAGGCATAACTCTAGTGATGTAATATCTGATCGCATCGGAATCGAACTCTTTCAAGATATCTGTTAAGGTTATAACGTTCCCTCTACTAGTTGAGAACTGTTTACCTTTCAAAAGCATATACTCATTAGCTGGAACATCATAAGGAAGATTCAAGTCCTCATCATAACCCATCAGCATCGCAGGCCAGATTATCGTATGGAATGGGATATTATCCTTAGCTAAGAAATAGTAATGTTCCGCATCTGGGTTCTTCCAGAATTTTTCCCAATCCTTTTCATTTCTCTCTGCCCACTGTATGGCAGTTGAAAGATATCCTATTACCGCCTCGAACCAAACGTATATTTTCTTGTCTTCATAACCTTCAATTGGAACGGATATTCCCCATTTCATATCTCTAGATATCGGTCTGTCTTCTAGACCTTCATCAAGCCAACCCTGAGTGAAGTTAAGTACGTGCTGCTTCCAGAAATCTTTATCAGATATGTATTCCTCCAATTTTTCCTGGAATGCAGATAATTTTAGGAAGAAATGTTCACTCTCTTTCAATTCTGGAGTTCCACCGCAGTATTTACATCTCGGTTCTATAAGATCCTCTGGATCTAATAAAACGCCACATTCATCACACTGGTCCCCCCTTATGTCTTCTGCCCCACACTTCGGACAGGTACCTAGCACATATCGATCTGGCAGAAACTTATCACAGTGAGAGCAATAGAAAGTTTCCATGGTGTCTTTGTATATGTAGTCCTTCTCATACAGTGTTTTAAACATATCTCTTGCTACTCTTTTATGTGTAGGATGCATTGTATAGGTAAAAAGAGTAAATTCAACGCCTAAATCTTCTAAGGCCTTGCTATTTATTCTATGATATTTCTCTGCAACCTCTTTAGGAGTCATTCCCTCTTCTTCTGCTGTAACTGTCACTGGAGTACCGTGTTGATCGGACCCGGACACCATCAATACTTCATCTCCCTTCATCTTATGGTATCTTCTGAATATGTCCGGGGGAAGGTAGCATCCTCCGACCTGACCTATGTGGATAGGTCCGTTTGCATACGGCCATGCTACACCGATGAGTATCTGTTTCATGATAGTTCAGAAATAACTCTTTAGATATAAAACCAATGTTTCTTGAAAGTTTTGTTCATAAGTTGATCGGAAAAGTTAGAAATATAATAAAATATGATGCAATTTTTTCTGATTTATTTTCAGATCCATTTATTAATAAATTAAAATGTCCTTTCATTTTAAATCCTAATAAATCAAAGAGCTGTTTACGAAGAACCGTTTACCTAAGATGCAGGCGCCGGGATTCGAACCCGGCCAATGAGCTTGGAAGGCTCAGATCCTAACCAGACTAGATCACGCCTGCTTTTTGAACCGTATTAGGCTAAAATAAACGGTTATATTAACCTTTTTTCCTCAAATATACCCAATAATTCTTTTTCTTATAAACCCTGTGTCCTTCCGATAAACTTTTATGGGTAGATATTTATTCCTATGTCGGACGTGAAGTTGTATGATCGGAGATTTCATCAAAAAAAGGACTCATAAACATAAAAAGAAGAAGAAGAAAAAAGGGTCTGAGTTAGATTCAGAAGAATACATCGATCTTACTGAGATGGTTAGAGAGGATGAAGGTCAGGCTAATGCTGAAACTTACATCAAGATAGCCGAAATTCATAGGTATGAAGATGTAAGAGAGGTTACTGAAGAAGTTTACAATGGAAATATTTTAGTTATAGATACAGAAGATATAGCTGGAAATGAGGAAGCCCTACGAAGAGTACATAATGAATTGAAAGCAATAGCAGGGGATGTTTCAGGTGATATTGCTGCTATTGGACAAAATTATGTTGCTGTAACACCTGCAGGGATAGCTATAGATAGGAACAAAATAAAACCATTCTAAAATTTAATTTCTATCTCAATCCTCTAAGGAAACCCCATCGAAACCTTAGATATAGAGTTCAATTTATCTTGATATCTTTTTATCTAAATTTAAATCAAAATTTGTCTGACAAAAAACACCATAAATTCAATCTTTTCGGAAACCTTCTTCAGTGACATCTATTATGTAAGCCGTTCCGTCTCTCCTTTCAATTATATCAGCTACCTTTTTTGGTTTATCGGTAACAGCTACCATGGAACCTCCTCCACCTGCACCGGTTAATTTAGCTCCATAGGAATACTTTCTAGCCCCCTTTACTAACCTCTCTAATTTGGGATGGCTAACACCTAATATGGTGAGTAGTTCATGATTCCGATTCATTAACTTTCCAACTTTTTCAAGATCTTCATCAGCTAAAGCTTTAGAACCTTCCATCACCAATTCTCCTATCTCTCTAATGATCTGCTTAGCAAAGTTGTTGTTCATATAAAACCTTCTTACTTTTTCCACTAAAGGACCAGTTTTTGCGTGTACTCCAGTATCACCGATTACCATCTGCATGTCTGGTATGTCTCGATGATGTATATTCCATTCATTTTGCTCTTTTGAAATCGACCAAAGAAAATCTTTTTCCTTAATTTTAGATAACATCACAGCATTACCATGGGTGGAAGTAGAAGTGTCGATAGGACTCGCACTTCCTTGTACATCCCATTCTACATTGAACGCCTCTCTCGCAATCCTATTTTCTACTATGTCATCAGATATACCATGTAAAGAAGCTAGGGTAGCGACGGTGACCGCAGCAGAAGACCCCATTCCAGCACCGCTTGGTATTTCACTCTCTGTTACGATTTCTAAAGGTTCTTCTATATCAACGTAATCCATAGATTTCAAAATATAACTGTGATGTTTCATATTTATCGGGTATCCATTCACTGTAGTTTCGTTTTTTGAACGAGTGATCTTACAGGTCGTCCTTTTATCTACTGCAACAGCTATCGCTGGTTCTCCGTAAACTACTGCGTGTTCACCGAATAGAATTACCTTACCTGGTGCTGAATAACTTACTTTCACAGATATTAAAATAAGATATAATACTTATAGATTAGTGTTTTATAGGTAGCTGAAATCAGTAGCCATATCTCTTAATCTTTTTACCCTTTCCTCTACAGGTGGATGTGTTGAGAATAACTTTACGAATGTACTCTTCTTGAATGGATTTACAATGAACAATGAAGCAGTCGTCGTGCTGTTATTCTTAATTGGATTTCTTTCATTCTCCATATGTAACTTTTCCAGGGCACTTGCCAATGCATTTGGATTTTTACAAATCTTTGCACCCTCTTCATCAGCCATAAATTCTCTTTTTCTGGATATAGCGAGTCTGATTATGAGTGCTCCGATAGGTGCAAATATCATAGCTAAAAGTAGAACTGGATGTATCCTTCTTCTACTGAAAATCATCTGGAACCATACCAATCTGGCCATGATCGTTATCGCACCAGCCAAGGTAGCAGCAATGCTCATTACCAACATATCTCTATCTTTAATATGTGCTATTTCATGAGATATGACACCCTTTAATTCTTCATCATCGAGTGTTCTGAGAATGCCTCTCGTTGCTGCAACCACTGCGTTATCTTCATTTCTTCCAGTCGCAAAAGCGTTCGGTGTATCTGTAGGAACAATAGCCACTTTTGGCATCTTTATATCAGCCTCATAGGCAACCTCTTTGACAATATTGAAAAGTCTTGGGTTTTCCTGTTCATCTATTACTTCAGCTCTGTGTGCCCTCAAAACCATTTTATGGCTGTAAAAATATGTAAAAATGTTCAAAGCTGCAGCTATGCCTAAGAATATTATCATTCCAAGCACTGGACTGCCTATCATGAATCCTCCGATCAAGTATCCTATCACGACAAACAGACCTATCATAAAGACGAATAATCCTGAAGTCTTTGCTCTGTATCCCATATCATCCGTTATTTCTGTTTAACTCCTTAATAAACGTTTCGACCAATAAAATCTAAATTAATTGATAATCAAGGCCAAAAAACATTTTATTATAAAACGTAATTCTCGGTTGTGAACCCTGAAACTAAAACAAGAAGATTCCTATCAAGGATCCTAAGAGATTACTATTCCTCTACAAAAATCAACATGCCATACAGATTTACAAAACGAGAATTCGCTTTTATTTACATGGGTGGACAAGGAATGCACCGACCTGTCGCTTTCGATAAAAAAGTTAAAGCTAGACGTTTCCTAAAAGAAAAATCACCACTCCATGCTTATTATTCCACAGCATATTATTCAAACCCTGAAGCACCGATGGCCGAGAAGGAATGGTTAGGGGCTGATCTGATATTTGATCTTGATGCAGACCATTTACCAGGAGGTAATTTACTTACTTATCCAGAACAATTGGAAGAAGTGAAAAAGAAAACAAAACTACTTATCCATGACTTTTTACTAGATGATTTTGGATTTGATGAAGAGGACCTAGATATTTATTTTTCTGGGCATAGGGGATATCATATCCACATAAGAGACAGTAAGATCTTAAACCTTTCCAGTGAATCAAGAAGAGAAATAGTGGATTACATCACTGGAGTGGGTCTCGATATAGACACTATTCTTCCATACGAAACAATAAAATTAGGGTCCTTCAAAGAACACATACAAACAGCCAAAGTTCCTTCCCTACCAGATGAAAATTCAGGAGGGTGGATGAAGCGGACTAGAATGCTTACTGAACAGCTGCTAGAAAGATGGAGCAAGATGGATAAAGAGGATGTCAAGAAAGAGATGGAAGAAAAACACGGAATAGGAAAGAAGACTGCTGAAGGATTGTACAATAATTTTTTCGAAGAAGGAAAATGGAAGAAGACAATAGAAGATGGGGTCCTTGATGTTTTCTCAGAGAACCAAAGAATGGTAAATGTTTCCTCGTTTGAAAAAATAATCAAAGGCATCCTAGAAGAAGAAAATATTCAAGAGATCGGATCTGAGATAATCGGCAGTACAGATGAACCTGTTACTGGTGACACAAAAAGGCTTATAAGGCTACCTCAGTCGATACATGGTGGATCATTTTTAAAAGTAACATCAGTTGAAATTGAAGAAATAGATGATTTCTATCCATTGAAAGAAGGTTTGTTAGATTATTTAGGAGAGAAGAACTACAAAATTAAATTTAAAAAAGTACCTCGACTAGATGAAATCCAGATAGGTGAAAATACTTTTTATATCGAGGAAGAGATGGATGTACCTGAATACGCTGCTTCATTTTTGGTATCTAAATTTAAAGCGAAACTCCTATAAAGGAAAATAACATTATCCTTTTCACTTTATGAGTAAAAATAAAAAAAGTGATATTGATAAAGATTCTTCTGATTTAAAAAATAGATTAAAGGAATTAGAAAAAAAAGTAGATAAACCCACCCAGATAACAAGAATAAAACGGTTAGAAGAACTTCAAGAAAAGTTAGAAGGAACACATAAGCTAAGCAGATTGAAAAGGTTAGAAAAAATTGCATTGGCACCTCAGATAATCATAGTGGGTTTCTTGTTCTTTTTATCTATTTATCTTAATGGATTTTCTCTTGAACCATTGTATATACCCATATATTACTCATCGATAATTTTAGGTCTATGGATTGTCATTCTTTCGATCGAATTACTTTTATTCAGACTTTTAGAGATAAGATATGGTGGAAGTAAAAGTTCTAACTTTTTATTGGCTAAAAGGTCTGTTAAAAATGGCATCCAATTTGCAGTTATATTTTTAATGATCTTTGCACTCTTTTTCGTTCCTTTCTTTACCAGCGAAATATCAGATTTTTTGTCAACTGAAAAAGAAATAAATTTACAAAATGGAGAACCAAAAACAATCAACTTCACTACCAGGGATCAATTAAATCTTCTAGTGACAAAAAATATATCAGTAGAAATTTTACCATATGGTAAAAGAGATTCATTAAGGAATGCCAGCGTTGATGTTCGCCTATACGAAAGATCAGCTTATGAAGACGGTAAAACAAATATAACGATAAATAATGAAAATGATGATCCAGAAGATGCTAAACTTGATCAAAAATTTCAATACCAATATTCAAATAGAGAGTTTGAAGAAAACGTTCTTTATATGGAAGCGAATAAAAATTTAACAGTAAAATATACCATAGAAAGAGTGCTTCCAAAAGATAAAAATCATGTTTTCTCAATTCTATCATTTTCCACTGGTATAATTTTCGTTGGATGGATATTTCTTTTAAACACTGTTAAAAAAGAAGAGACAAAAGAATCAATATATCACTGAACAGCACAGCATGTCTCGAACTCTTTTATTTCATATCTTTTCTTAGCCCAATTTTTAGTTCTTTTAGATGGTATCACGATGCCTTTTACACCTAGTTCTATTGACTCAATCTCCATAGATGATCTGCCTCTCTCCCTCATACAACCTATAATTATATCAGCTTCTGTGTTTTCAACAGCGTACTTTACTACTGATAAAAAATCTTTCTTTGATACCGAATATCCAAAATTCGAAGGTATTAGAGAGTTGAGAATTATCCTACTAGATTCAGAGACAGCATCAAGTGCATTATATTCTCCTACAATCTCACCTTCATCTAGACCTACGGTTATATGCGGAACCACATTTAAATCGTTATCTAATAATAGGTTATATCCATTTTTATATGAATCGAAATCTAAATCTAATCCATATATTTTTTCAATAGTATAATCATCGCCTATCATATCATAAGATACTATATCAACGCCAGCATTTTTGAGACTATCAACGTCATCTTTTGAGGGAACTCCAGTATGTACATTTACTATTAAATCTGTTTTCTTCTTAACCTTTTTCAAAGTTTCATAATAACCCGATAGAGGTACCTTACCAGCTTGATCTATCCCCCCGCTCAAAAGAAAACCATTCCCCCCTTTTTCAGACAACCTTAATGCTTCATGATATAATTTATCAGGGGACTCAACAGGGATCATACATTTCAAATACTTACCTTCACAGTGAGGACAGTTTAGAGAGCATTCAGACCCAGTCACAGATAAGCTTGGGAATTTTTTACCAGGGTAATAGAACTTCATCATATAATCTGATAAATTACACCTGATATAACATTAATGGCTTTGATGGGAAAACGATTTTATACAAATTGAACGTAATTTTACTATAGGTGGACTGTACGGATAAAAATAAACTATTTGTGTTAGCCATCTTAATAGTTCTCCTAACTTCATGGGTTATTGGTAACTTTTTATACATCATTATTAGAGCTCCCGCAGACTCTGGGGCCTCATCTATCTCAGCGGATGAGATTGGTAAAGCTGTTACTGGCAGTGAAAATACCTCACATCTTTTTAATATATTAATAACTGCATTCATAATTATAATCATTTTACTACTAGTCATAACAATAATTGGAGTCTTGATGGAATCTGACTTAGCCCTATTGACTCAAATTTCTGTAATTATCTTGGTAATTCTAATTACAACAACAGTCTTTGCTCTTAGGATCAACAGTGAGGAAGTGAGCGGTGAAAGTGATGAAACAATTACAAATGATTTTGACCTTCCCACTGGGAGGGATATATTCGATAAAACGACTTCATATGGACATATAATATTCCCAATCTTACTCACAAGCATTCTAGTTATTATCATATCCGAACTGAAAAAAGGAAAGGATGAAAATTTAGAATTGAATTATTTAATGGAAGAAGAAAATAAAAGTAGCGAACTTCAAAAAAAAGAAGATATCTCATCTGATTTCGAAAATATAAGAAATGAATTGATGGGAGGTGAAGGGGTAAGGATCGCCATAATAAATTCTTATAAAAATATGATGAACATCTTTGAAAAAAGAGGGATCAAATTTGAACCATCGATGACATCAAGAGAATTTATGAATTACGCAATGACAAATTTTGATGTGTCCGATGAGATCATTTCAGATATCACAAACCTTTTTGAAGAGGCTAGATACAGTTCTCACGAACTAGATGAACTTTACAGAGAGCAGGCGTTAAACGATCTAAAAAAACTTGAAGAAGAATTAAAGAGATGATCTTTAAAAAATGTTTTAAATGTCCGAAAGATATCAATGGTTGATGAAAAAGAAACAAAGATACATCGCTTTTATAATTGAAGGTTCAAGTACTGATAGAAAAAGCATGATAGCTTCTATAAGAGAGAATTTCAGCTACGAGGAGTATCAGGATATATCACCATGGTTGACTGTTTTTACAGGTGATAAAGGTATAATTAGATGTGATCACGACCAAAAGAATAAAGCTGTTGAAATCCTGAACTCTATAAAAATAGATGATGGAAATGTGAGG
This sequence comes from uncultured Thermoplasmata archaeon, assembly GCA_964516805.1. Taxonomy (GTDB): domain Archaea; phylum Thermoplasmatota; class Thermoplasmata; order Halarchaeoplasmatales; family Halarchaeoplasmataceae; genus CAYSTL01. The sequence continues at coordinate 3,617 of CAZEXI010000010.1, read as the reverse complement.
ACTATAACTACAAGTGGGACCATAAAAAAAGCAAAGAAAAGGTTGTTTGAAGATGAATGAGACTCTAAAGCTTTTAAAGGATGATATCCGTGAAAGAACGGATGTTCTGATCATTGATGGGTATGTAGATGAACCCAGTCTTTTGGGTGTACCACCTTATATATCACCAGAGCCAAGATTAATATGTGGAGTGATGGAGGAATATGGCTTAGATTGGGAATACTTAACAGTAGATGAATACAGAAAATATGGTTTACCTATCGCGGATAAGATCATCGTTCATGGGGGTGTGACAGTACCAGGAAAGTATCTGAGTGGTACACCGTTGAAGAAAAACGAAGCAGAAGAGATTGCGGAAAAAACAGTAGTTGAGACTTTTTTAGGAGGACCTCTAGCCAGATATTCCAATATAGAGGGATATGATCACTATTCTAAAAAGGACCTATCTGCATATTTCTATGAATACCTACAAGAAAATAAAGAAGATAGATGGACCACGATAGAAGAAAGGAACAGATGGCTGGTTAAAGGTGCACAAGTCGTAAAAAGACATCCTATGTATCCCGACCCCCTGCTAGCTGAGATAGGAACATATCGTGGTTGTCCTAGATACATCTCCGGAGGATGTTCATTTTGCTCTGAACCTTTGTATGGTAAACCAGATTTCAGAGATCAGAAAGACGTAATTGAAGAGATAAAAGAGCTTTATTATCTTGGAATAAGACACTTTAGATTAGGAGGACAATCGTGTTCTTTTAGTTATAAGGCTAAAGGTATAGGTAAAACAGAGATACCAGAACCTAGACCAGAAGAGATAAAGAAATTACTCGGAGGAGTGCGTGAGGAATGTGAAAATATAAAGGTTTTACACGTAGACAATGCAAATCCATCAGTTATCGCTAACCATCCAGAAGAATCTGAAAAGGTATTAGAATACTTAACTAAATACACCACCAGTGGTAACGTTTTATCATTGGGAATAGAATCTGTAGATGAAGATGTTATTAAAGAAAATAATCTTAATTCAAACGCTCAAGAAGTAAAAAAATCTGTAAAAATGATAAATGAGGTAGGTGCAGAAAGAGGAGAAAATGGGATGCCAAAAATATTACCTGGCTTGAACTTTTTAGCCGGCTTAAAAGGAGAAACATCTGAATCATACAGTAAAAATTTAGATTTTTTAAAAGAGCTGTTAAAAGATGATCCTTTACTGAGGAGGATCAATATAAGACAGGTGATATCTTCAGATGGTACTTTTAATTTGAAGCATAAGAATGATTTTAAAAAATTTAAAAAAAGAGTCAGAGAAGAGATAGATAGACCTCTACTTAAGAAGATTTTACCGAAAGGCACAGTTCTTAAGGACGTTTATATGGAAAAGAAAGAAGGCAAAACAACCTTTGGAAGACAGATAGGAACATATCCTCTGTTAGTTGGAATTGAATATCCCTTAAAATTAGGAGAATATTACGATATAATGATAACCGATTATGGATATAGAAGTGTTACTGGTATACACCATCCCTTCGTTTTGAATAAAGCATCTTTCAAACAATTAAAATCAGTTCCAGGTATAGGCAAAAAAAGAGCAGCAACTATATTTAGGAAGCAACCGAAAACTAAAAGCGAATTGAAGAACATGATAGATAATGAAAGAGAATCTGAAAAGATACTAAAATTCGTTAGATTTAAAGAGGATTGAATCCAAAATGGAGAAAATAAACGTTAAACCGATCTGGTCTGACAGCATGGGTGCAAAAAGCTTGTGTGTTAAAGTGAGTACCAGCGATACTTCTATGATGATAGATCCAGCTGCAGCTATCATGCAGAAAAGTTTTCCCATGGATTCTGATAGAAAATATCAGATTCTTGTTGATGCAAAGAAAAAGATATCAAAAGAATCGGAAAATGTAGATCACATTATTGTCACCCATTACCATTATGATCATCATTTTCTACCAAAAGATAACCATCTAAATTTTTCAAAGGTATTTAAAGAGAAAAAAGTCTGGATCAAAAATCCTAACGAATGGATCAATTACTCTCAATGGAATAGAAGTAGAAAATTCATTAAATCACTTATAAACTACAAACAAGAGAGAGAGGATGTTACATCTTTAGATGAATACGAATTCGATCCAGAGAAAAAGAAATATGATGATCCATTGGATGAACTACCTATGCTTAAGGAGATAGATGAAGGTAATTATGCTGAGAGAAGAAAGGAGCTTCATGAAAAATGGAGAAAAAAATTTAGAAAAAGAACTAAGATGTGGAATGACAAGAAACATCTTAAAGAGCCTTCTAAAAATGATATTTATTTTGCTGACAGTAAATCATTCAAAAAAGGAGAAACTACAGTTCGTTTTACTAAACCTCTTTTCCATGGTATAGAATATGCTAAAACAGGCTGGATAATAGGTCTAACTGTCGAAAAGGATGGAGAAAAGTTCCTTTATACTTCAGATATACAGGGACCTACAATAGAAGATTACGCACAGTGGATAATAGATGAAGATCCTGACTTTCTGATTTTAGATGGTCCAGCAACATATCTCCTTGGATACATGGTCAATAATTTTAACTTGAACAGGTCGATAAAGAACGCAGAAAAGATAGTCCAAAAAACTGATTTTGAGACTATACTTTACGACCATCATTTGACTAGAGAGAAAAACTTTAGAGAAAAGACTAAAGATGTTTGGGAAGCAGGAAAGAAAGCTAAAGGAAATCTGCTGACATACAGAGAATATTTAGAAGATAAACCAGCTCTTGTTGAAGAGCTCTGATCAGTCTATCTTTTTCAAATTATTTTTGTATCTATGCGAAAAAGACGAGTAATTTTTCTTCATATTCGTCCATTTTTCTTTATACTCTTCAGATATCTTCTTTATAATCTTCGCAGGTATGCCCACTGCTACTGACTCTTCAGGTATCTTTTGGCCATTTTTTACAACAGCACCTTCACCGACAACACCCCATCTTCCGATAACTGCATCATCGCTTACCACAGAACCCATACCAATAACTGCATAGTCACCTACCGTTGCTCCATGGATTATAGCTGCATGACCGATAGAAACCCATTCACCTATTATTGTCTCTTCATCAGGTCTTGCATGTATCACACAGTTTTCCTGCACATTACTTCTGTCACCTATCTTTATGGTCCCGTAATCTCCTTTTATCCTTGCACCAGGTGCGATAAAACATTCCTCACCAATCTCAACATCACCTATCACTGTTGCAGTCTCGTGAACGTATGAACTATCTGCAATATCAGGGACCCTGCCCTCGAACTCGTAAATTGACATATTTAGTTATTGAATTTGTTCTAATTAATATTATTGGGAGTAGCGACCTAGTTCTGAAATGAAGAATTGATAATATCTAGATTTATAAACAATAACCTTAAGGATCTATTTCATCCCTTCTAAATCAATTTTTATGACTGATTATTAGATCAAGTTATATTTGTTTTAGGGATTTGAAAACAGCTTATTTTATATCTTGATCGTGATTTTTATCTAGTTGATTTTTCATATTCAGTAAATCTATATATATCTTCGATTCAATTTATTGCTGTTCCCCCATTGCGTTCAAAAAATTCTCTATCA
>CAZEXI010000009.1:44444-52409 GCA_964516805.1 uncultured Thermoplasmata archaeon | reverse complement strand
CTTACAGAAAACCATGTATAGAGTGCTTTAGGACCCCATATTAACACATTGAACCTCCATTTAGAAGCATCTGCCCCACGTTATTTAGCATCATAATACACCCAAAATATCGAATAAACATAAAGAAAGATAGGCATTACCAATAGATCTATCAAAAGGAAAGTCCCATATAGGTATATATTCATTGTAAGAAAAGACAGAAATGTACCTATTATCAATACAAATATTATTCCTACAACTTTCTTTCCATGTCTAAATATCATAGGTCGTGGGTCGTATTCATCGGTCATAGATCATTTATAATTAACACAATAATAAATTTAAATTTTATGATTAAATTTTTGTTTTTAACTATTCAAAAAGTCGATGATATTTATGCTAAAGATATATTAATAATACCCAGAGATAATCCATTTATGAATGTGAAATTACGTTTGTATATCAACGTGATGGTACTGATAGTGACTCTTATCAGTTCGATAGCTCTAGTATACTTTGGTGAGCATCTTCAAGCTGTTTTTCCAGCTATAGTCGTGATAATCTCATTATTCAATATAAAGAAATACATAAAAATGATGAAAGAAAACGAACTCTAGCGTATATGCCCGATCGGGGATTCGAACCCCGGTAGAAGGCTCCGCAAGCCTTCATGATATCCAGACTACATTAATCGGGCTTTCACAATACAGATAACGGATATACTCGATATTAATTTAATTTGCGGTACTCTTCTATAACTATCTCATAAACTTTCTGCAGAGGTATATCTTTTTCTTCAGCTATTTTTTTACAGTCTTCGTACTCAGGAGAAACTCTATCATCGGAGACTTTAACATCGACTTTACCGAATTCAGTCTCAACACCAACAAACTTTCTATCAGCGACTATACGCATGTCTTTATTTACTCTCATGCCCAACGTAGATGTTTCTTCAAAGATCGATTCTTTTACATCCTCTAAATCATCTTCCTTACACAACACTGTGACTTCCCAGCCATCTCTAGATTTTTTTCCATGCGCGTTCTTATAATATACATCTACTACCTTTTTTCTGATCTTATCCAATGCATATGAAAACACTTCTGGATTCATATCATCTATATAGAATTCCAATCGATACACAGATTCACACATATTGGCACTTTCACCTGAAAATATTCTAAGTGCATTTGGTTCCTCCATCTCTCTGTTACCGTAACCAACTCCGATCTTATCTAGATTAATGTCAGGTGGATTATGTTGTACAGTCAATGTTCTGAGTAAAGATGCTCCAGTTGGAGTGACCAGTTCACCATCTTTATCTGTAAACTTAACATCTAAGCCTTCAATTATATCAGTAGTAGCAGGAACAGGGACTTTCAGTTTTCCATGGGCACTCTCTACGGTACCACTTCCAAAGTTAACAGTAGAGCAATAAGCCTTATCAAGACCTAATTCATCGAAGAGTGCTATCGAACCAACTATATCTATTATAGAATCTATCATACCAACTTCATGAAATTCTATCTCATCTTTTTCCATATTGTGTACTTTTGCTTCTGCTTCACCCAATAACTCAAAGGCATCTACACTTTTCTCTTTAACAAAATCATTCAGCCCAGAACTATGTATCATATCTATTATCGTACTCAAATGCCTGTGAGGCTGATCTTCATATTTTATTTCCACATCTTTACCTCTGAGGGGATCTCCTTTATCTTCTATTATCACATTTACATTATCTAAATCTAATTCATCTATAACATCATTCAATACCTTCTCATATGCTCCTAGATCAAGAAGTGCACCCAACAACATGTCTCCACTTATACCATTACTAAGGTCAAAGTAAGCTATCTTCATCTTATCTATCTCCCAACATGTGATGAACAAAGGACGCAGCACCATAGCCATTATCTATATTAACAACTGCTAAACCAGTGGAACAGCTGTTTAACATTGTTTCTAACGCACTTCTACCTTCTCTAGCAGTACCATATCCTACACTTGTAGGAATACCTATCACAGGACTACCTACCAGCCCAGCAACTATACCTGGCAGTGTTCCATCCATACCAGCTGCTACAATAACAGCGTCAGAATCACGTATCTTTTTGATGAAGGGTAGTAATCTATGTATACCTGCTACTCCAACATCGAATATCCTATCTACTTCATAACCTAGATTATCAAGGGTCACAGCTGCCTCTTCTGCCACCTCTATATCGCTTGAACCAGCTGTTATAACACTGACCTTTCCTTTTACATCTTGACCTACATCACCAACTACTACGATCTTACCCCTTTCATAATATTTTGAATCTTCTCTAACAGACTTTATAGCCCGGTAGTTTTCTTCTGTAGCTCTGGTAAAAAATCTATCTCCATCCTCTGCTATCTTCTTCAACTGATCTTCAGTTTTACCGGGACAGAATACAGCCTCTGGCAGCCCTTTTCTCATCTCTCTAAAATTGTCAATTTTAACGTCTCCATAATCAGAATAAGGTAATTCCATTAAAGCTGCTTTTACTGTTTCAAGGTCAACTTCTCCATCTCTAAATTTTAACAACAATTCTTCAATATCTTCCATCTCTATCACTTCGATATAGATCCAGTCTTGTAACCTTCTAGGTCCAAGAATACTTTTTCATAACCTTCATCTTTAAGGGATTTAATTATCTTTTCTCTATTTTCTAAAATTATATCCATATCTTCAGGCCATACTTCTATTCTAACTGTATCTTCAAAATCTCTGATTCTAAGCTGTTTTACACCTAATGAAAATATCTCGTTTTCAACCCTCTCGATCCTTTCTAATTTTTCTTTAGTAAGTCTTTTACCAACTGGAAACCTTGTTGCTAAACAAGCAAAGGACGGTTTATCCCACACTTCGATACCTTTCCATTTCAAAATATCCCTGACATCATCCTCTTCTATACCAACCTCATATAGAGGGGCCTTAGCGTATTCTTTTACAGCTTCAAAACCTGGCCTATGCCCCTTTACTTCTGAAGCATTAGTACCTTCCAATATCGTCCTTTCATCTCTCAACAATTCAAACAGATCCTTCTTACAATAATAACATTTATTTTCAGGATTCTCAGCAAAATTCTCATCCTGTAATTTTTTGGTTTTGATCACCTCATGTTCTACTTCTAACTCTTCAGCAAATCCAACAGCATCTTCTATCTCTTTCTCAGGATATATTTCAGCATCGACTATTGCTGCCTTAACATCATCTAATGCTTCCATCGCAGAGATCAAAACTAAGGTACTGTCTTTACCTCCAGAAAAGGCTACTACAGCTTTTTCTATACTCTCTTCTTCATACCAATCGAGTAATCTATCCCATATTTTCTTTATTCTTTCTTCAGTCATCTTAAAATTTAAAAAATAACAAAGTTATATATCATTTACCTTTATTTCAAGGGCCACCTTTCAACCTCTAATCTATCTGAAGTTGGATATTCCTCTATACCATAACATTCATAGTCAATCTCATCACAGATTTCGTCAAGGATGTCAATTGCCATTTCAACTCTATTTTTCTCTATATCAAACCATATCATTTCATCTGGTATATCGTACTTGACTCTTAGTTCCTCAACGAGTACTCTCGGATTTTCAGTTAGAATTATTCCTCTGATCAATATACCTTCTTCTGTAACTATATCTCCAGGTTTAGCTACATTTTTTGCTCTTCTCTGAATTCTCTTCCTCAATTGGACTCCATCTTTAAATGAAGATGAACAGTAATGTACCGATGTTCCGAAATCTTTTTCTAAGAAACCCATAGCAAATTCTTGACTGCCCTCAACGGCTCCAGAGATATCACTTTTCTTTTTATACCCTCTTTCAACCAGTTCTTTCCAGTTCGTAGATGAAAATTCAAGTTCATTTAAATTAACAAAATTAACCAGAGATCCAAGTCTTTTCAACAAGTGATGAGTACCATGTTTTTCTTTAGGTATACTAGGTATTTCAATACCAACATCTACATTTAACTTTCCAAGTTCTTCTATAACCATTGGATACTCAGTTTCCTCTAAAGTCTCCCATAATTTAACTGGAGGATGGAATCTGATCTCATCTAGACCTGCCTCTATAGCTCTTCTTATTTTGTCCATATTAGTTATTTGTGTGTAAAGATGTATATGGTGGTCTGGACCAAACTTTGCTTTAAGCATTTCTATGTATTCATAGGTCTCATTACATAACAAAGGATCTCCACCAGTTATCCCAGTTCCAGTAGCATCTATCATCTCGGCTTCTTCAATTATCTCTTCTTTAGATCCAACTAATTTTTCATTTGAATAAACTACTTTCTTTCCCTTCTTTTTTTTAGATAAGGGACAATACCAACATACTCCTTTACACTTACCTGTAACTAGAAGAACCATTTTACTGCCATTACGACAATGTTTGCAACCAACTGGAAGTTTACCAGTATATGCTGACTCTTTTTCCATCTTATTTATTTTCACGATTTTTAAAACCTGATTCAACATAAATAAACCTTTTCTCATTCAAAATCTTTTTAGTCATCTACTTAATTCTAAATAATATGATACGTTTAGGCCCCGGTGGTACTCCACACGGCGTTAGTAGTACTAAAAGAAGCATGAAATATCTGGCAGATGAAGGACTGAATGCAATGGAAGTTCAGTTTGTTAGAGGAGCCCGGATGAAGGAATCTACAGCTATAGAGATAGGTGAACAAGCTGAGAAACATGATATCCATCTTACCATCCATGGTCCCTATTACATAAATTTGAATTCAGAGAACGAAGATACCATCGAGAAAAGTAAAGAAAGGATAATGAAGAGTTCCAGATTGGGAGATCTGATGGGTGCAAAAATAATCACGATACATGCCGGTTATTATTCTGACATGCCCAGTGAAGAAGCAACTAAAATCATTGGAGATGGAGTTGTAGAATGTGCAGAGAAGATAAAGGATGAAGGACTTGATGTGAAGATAGGATTAGAGCAGATGGGTAGAAAGAAAAGCTGGGGCACATTAGACGAGATAAAGAAGGTTTTAGACAGAACAGATGTAGCTGTACCAGTACTCGATTTTGCACACTATCACGCTAGATATGGTGGTATTCTACAGGAAGAAAAGGATTTCAGAGAATTATTAGATAAATTTGAATCAATATACGATGGTAATTTACATTCACATTTTTCTTCGATAAAATACAACGAAACTGGAGAAAAAGAACATCTCAACCTAGAAGATTATCAACCTGATTTCAGACAATTGGCACCTATCCTAAAAGAAAAAGATTATGATATAACTATTATCTCGGAAACACCTGAATTGGATAGAGACAGTCTAAAGATGAAAGAAATATTAGATCTGGACTTCTAATATTATATCAACTTATCCTAGTTACTTGAGAAACCCCTTCTTTTTTATCCACTAAATACTCAACATCAGCTAGGTTAACGATCTCATTTTCGTGAGAAACAATGATAACCTGGTCTGCAGTAATCTTTTCCATCACATCTTTAAGTCTTGTAAGCTGTTCTCTGCTGAAACCAGTAGTAGGCTCATCTAATACAAGTAAGTTACTTTTCAATCCCAGCTCTTTTTTGATCATTGTATTGAAAGCTAATCTATAAGCAAGTGCAACAGATGTCCTCTCTCCTCCACTTAGGTCGTCAACAGAGGTTTCATTTGTTTGTACCCTCACTATCGGTGTAAAATTCTCATCTAGCCTAGCAGTTATATCAGGGTCGTCCAATATCTCATTGAACCATCCCTGGAAGTAATCTTCAAAATCACGGTTTATTTGGACCATCCTGCTTTCCTCCATAGCCTTAATGCTTTCTTTGAAATCACTTGTCATCCATGCACGGAGTTTTTGATACTTCTTTGCTTTCTTTCTATTCTCTTCCATATTTCTGATTTCTTCTTTTTTATCTTCGATCTCTCTTTTTAATCTTTCAATCTCTTTTTCTATGTTTTTGGACCTTTCTTGGAGCTGACTAGTCAACCTCAATAATTCCTGATGTTTTGATTTGGTCTTTTTGAACTCTTCTTCTGAAAATTCTTCAGATATATCATCATGATCAGCTTTTAGATCTTTTAAGTTCGATCTCACTTTTCCTAACTTATCTTCTTTGTGATCTTTTTTATTGATGAGAGTATCCTTTTTGCTTACTTTCTCTTTTAAACCGATATATTCATCTCTATATTTTCTCAGTTCTTTCTTTTCTTCTTCTAGTTCCTGCAGATCATCCTTACTGTACTCGTATGATTCTATCTCATCCTCCAAATCAGAAATCTCATTTTTATAATCCTCCACCCTCTGCTTTACTTCTTCTAGATCTTCAATCTCTTTTTGAAGCCTTTTCTTTTCCTTTCTTTTATATTCGAGTTTTCTTTCTTTTGATTTTAATTCATCTATCTCATCTTTCAATTCTTTTAATTTTTTATTCAACTCTTTTTTTCTTTCAACAAGTTCTTTTTTCTCTTCGATATACCCTTTCTTTTTTTCTTTTAATTCATCTATTATCTCATCGATATGCTCCTGAGTTATTGGTTGTTTACATTTAGGACATTCTCCTTCACCCTCAAGTTCACCCATCTCTTTTATTTCCTCTTCAGCATCATTTATATCTATATTTAGTGCTTTTATGTCTCCTTTTATTTCATTCAATTCTTCCTGTGTTTTATCTTTCTCGTCAGTTTTGTACTCTAATTTATCGGCTTCAGGTTTTAAATCCTCAATATCTTCTTTTAATTTAATTATTTTATCTGAGTTTTTTTCTAAAGTTTCTAGCTTTTCTTTCTGATTCTTCAATCTTAATTTTAAGGCTTCCAATTTCCTTTCTCTCTTGTCTCTCTCATCTATGATTTTTTTTACTTCGTTTATCTTTTCTACGATTTCTTCATATCTTTCTTTTTTCTCTTCTATATTTTGTAACCTCTCCTCTCCCTTTTTTATCTCTTCAAGATCTTTTTCTATATCTTCAATATCTTCTTTTAGATCAGCAATAGTTTCTTCTTTTCTATCGACCTTGTTTTCCAGTTTACTTAATTTCTCGTTTAACTCCTCCATCTCATTTTTTTCCTTTTTGATCTTTTTTAATTCCTGCCTTTTTTCATTCAATTTATTATTGACATCTTCTTTTTCTTCTTTTTTATCTTTCAGTTCTTCTTCATCCTCTTCTATTTCCTTCTTTACCTCGTCTATCCTTTCAGCCCTTGTCTGTAATTTAGTTATTTCATTGTCCATCTCTTTTTTGACAACTCTTATATTATCTACAGCCCTTTTGTAATCTTCAAGGTTGAATATTTTCCTGATAGATTCTAATCTCTCATCATCTCTCATAGAAAGTATTGCTTTCATCTCTTCCTGAGGTGTATAGATCGACATGTGGAATGTATCTACACTACCTCTTGCACCTTCTCTTAATTCAAGTAGATCCACAATTTTCTCTCTCATATCCTGCCAGGAAAGTTCCATCCTAGTATCGTTCCTCTCAATATAGGATTCATCTGCATGTATTGAATCGCTCCTCCTCTTAATACTTCTATAAGCTGTAAACTCAGTGTCATCAACTTCAAAAGTTAACTCAACACTAGCTTTTTTGGCTTCATGTCTCATTATTTTATCATAAAAATTACGCTGAGTTCCACCAAAAAGTACAAACTCTAATGAATAAAGTATCGATGATTTGCCTGAACCGATATCACCCTGGAATATCAAAACGCCATCTTCAAAATTTATGGTTTCATCTTTATAGCTTCTAATATTCTCTATCTTCATCTTTTTCAGGAGCATCAATTATCCCCTCCAAAATCTGTCAAACTGATCTGTCCTTCTTTAGTCTTTTTCTCCTCCTTTTCTTTCTCCTTTTCATCATCTTTATCAGTCCTCTCTTCCTTTCTGGACTCATCCGCAGAGCTTTGCTCGAGTGATGATTGTGACGAAGTTACATCCTCATCCGCAGAGCTTTGCTCGAGTGATGATT